>JAMQPK010000098.1 GCA_023717525.1 Vicinamibacterales bacterium
CCGGCCGCGATGGCCGGTTCGCCGGTGCCCTTCGCGCCAATCGGCGTCTGGGGATCGGGAATCTCGACAGCCCCCCACGCCATCTCGTGGAGTGGAATATCGAGAATCGTCGGTGGTTTGTTGTAATGGAACCGGTTCGCCGCCGTGTTCGCTCGCTGCGCCGGAGCCTCGCCCTGCTGCATTGGTTGCTGCGGCTTCGGCACGTCCTCGCCCGTAAGCACGGCCACCACGCCGGGCATCGCGAGCGCGGCGCTCGTGTCGATCCGCTTGAGGCGTGCATGCGGCAAAGGACTCAGCAACAGCCGCGCGAACAGCATCCCTTCAGCGCGAAAATCTTCCGCATATTTCGCGCGTCCGGTGACCTTCGCCACCAAATCGGGCAGTTCGTAGTTGTGCCCGAGCAGCTTGTATTCGGGCTTCTTGGGAGTCGCTTCTGCCACGATCTACGCCTTACGCAAGTTCTCTGCGCCACGCATCATGGCGTTCAGAATCTTGTTGTAGTCGGAACAGCGGCACAGGTTGCCGGAGATGCCATGCGCAAGCTCGTCGCGAGTCGGGTTCGGATTGGTCTTCAAGTAGCCCACTGTCGCCATCACAAAACCGGACATGCAGAAGGCGCACTGGAAACCCTGCTCGTCGACTATGGCCTGCTGCACTGGATGCAGCTTGCCGTCGGCGCTCTCGAGACCCTCGATGGTCACAACCTGCTTGCTCCGCACCGTGTGCGTCAGCACCGAGCAGGAATAGTGCGGCACATTGTCGATGAGGACGGTGCACGCGCCGCACTCCGATCGATCGCAACCAAGCTTGGTGCCCGTGAGGCCCAGCTTGTAGCGAAGCGTCATCGCCAGCGTCTCCTGCTTCATCACATCGACGCGGCGCTGTTGACCGTTGATGTTCAACGTCATGAGCCGCTCGACGGAGCCCGGCAGCGATCCTTGTCCCAGGACCGTTTCAGGCCCACGGAAGAGATAGCTCGATGCCGAGACGGCCGCACCTGCAGCGACAACGCCTTTGATGAAAGAACGTCGTGACGGGCCGATGGGTTCGTGCGTCTGAATCTGAATTGGAGCAGTCATGGAGCGATCACCTCGTCATGAAACCCGCAGGGGTCGCAGCAACCAACAACAAAGATGGTTTGTTAAAGCGACCACATACTACCAAAGGCGGTTGGACGGATCTACAAAATCACACAAGTCGACTTGTCACGAGTTGTGCTCGGATTGGCGACAAAAATGGTCGGACTTACTCTTCCCGGTCGCCCCGCTTGGGTCTCTGGTTAGCCGCCAGGATACGCTTCCGCAGGCGGATACCTTTGGGGGTGATTTCCACTAACTCGTCCTCATTAATGAACTCGATAGCCTGCTCCAGGCCGAGAATTCTCGGTGGAATCAGGCGGATCGCCTCGTCTGCCGAAGATGCCCGCATATTGGTCTGTTTCTTCTCCTTGGTGACGTTCACGTCCATGTCGCTCGGCCGGGAGTTCTCGCCAATGATCATGCCTTCGTAGACGGTCGCGCCGGGATCGATGAAGATCTCCCCTCTTTCCTGTAAGTTCGCGATGGCGTAAGCCGTGGCCACGCCCGTCCGGTCGGCGACCAGGGCGCCCGTTGCCCGCGCGGGAATGGCGCCATGCCACGGCTCCCAGCCAGCAAACAGGTGGTTCATGATCCCCGTGCCGCGGGTGTCGGTCAGAAACTGTGAACGGAAACCAATCAGGCCCCGGGCTGGAATGCGGAATTCCATGCGGACCCGGCCGCTCCCGTGGTTCACCATTTTCGTCATCGTGCCCTTGCGCCCGCCGGTTTGCGCGATGACCACCCCCTGAAAATCCTCTGGCACGTCGATCACGAGGTCTTCCACAGGTTCGAACCGCTTCCCGCCGGTTTCCTTGGTGACGATCTGAGGCCGTGATGCCTGAAGCTCGAAGCCCTCGCGCCGCATCATTTCGATGAGAATCGACAGTTGCAGCTCGCCGCGGCCGACGACGTTAATCGCCTCTGGGCTGTCGGTATTTTCGAGACGAATCGACACGTTGCCGATTAACTCACGCTCGAGGCGGTCCTTCACCTGGCGCGAGGTCACGTACTGCCCTTCGCGTCCCGCCATCGGTGACGTGTTCACACCGAAAACGATCGAGACGGTCGGCTCGTCAATGGCGACCACCGGCACCGGCGACTGCCGCTCGACCTCCGTGACCGTCTCTCCGATGGTGATATCGGGCATGCCGGCCAGGCAAATAATGTCGCCGGCCGTGGCGGCATCAATCTCGATGCGCTTCAAGCCGTCGAACGAAAACATCTTGGTGATCTTCGCCTTGCGCGCGTCCGGCTTCGACGGCGAACAGACGGCCACTTCGTCGCCGAGCTTCACCTTGCCGTTGAAGATGCGCCCTATGGCGATTCGCCCGAGGTAGTCGCTCGAATCAAGATTCGCAACGAGGATCTGCAGCGGCGCATCGAGCGACCCCATCGGCGGCGGGACATGGCTGACGATGGCGTCGAAGAGCGGCCGCAGGTCGGCCCCTGGTTTCGCGGCGTCGAGCGACGCGGTTCCCCGTTTGGCGTCTGTATAGATCACAGGAAAGTCGAGCTGCGCTTCCGACGCGTCGAGATCGATGAACAGGTCGAAGATCTCGTTCAGCACTTCGGCAGCTCTCGCATCCGGCCGATCGATCTTGTTGATGACCACGATCGGCGGAAGCCCGCGCGCGAACGCCTTCCCGAGCACGAACCTCGTCTGGGGCAGCGGGCCTTCCGACGCGTCAACCAGCAACACGACCCCGTCGACCATCGACAAGGTGCGCTCGACTTCACCCCCGAAATCGGCGTGCCCGGGTGTGTCGACGATGTTGATGAGGGTGTCGTGATAGTGAACGGCGGTGTTCTTCGCCAGAATCGTGATACCGCGTTCACGCTCGAGTTCGTTGCTGTCCATCGCGCGCTCGGCCACACGTTCGTTACTGCGGAAAGCGCCGCTCTGGTGCAGCAGGGCATCGACGAGCGTCGTCTTACCGTGATCGACGTGGGCGATGATGGCGACATTACGGCGGAGCGGATTGGCGACAGACGCGGAATTTCTCGTCGAAGACATCCAACCAGTATAGTAGATTGCGCGATTGGTGATTGGGTGATAGGAATGATCGGAGTGACGCCGATCACCCGATGAGCAACCGCCTACTACCCAATAACCAATCACCCAATCACCTATCACCCAATCTCACATCTCAATGCTCTTCAAGCGTCAAACCTCCGGTGCCGTCGTGTGCAGCTCATGCGGCTCGCTCGTCGGCGTCCGCGACGAGAAATGCCTGACGTGCGGGCGACGCAACCCTGGGTTGTGGGGATTCGCGCCGCTGCTGCGTAACCTCGGAAACGATTTCGGTTTCGTCGCGCTCGTCGTCTGGGGAAGCGGCGCGCTGTACGTGATCTCCCTGCTCTTGTCCGGCAGTGCCCTTCGGATGGGCGGCGGTCTCTTCGGGTTTCTGGCACCGAGCACACCGATCGCGATCCTGCTGGGTGCAAGCGGCGGCTACCCGGTCTTCGCTCTCGGTCGCTGGTGGACGGTGCTGAGCGCGAGCTGGCTCCACGGCAGCATTCTGCACATCGTGTTCAACATGATGTGGGTGCGCGATCTGGGGCCGGTGGTGGCCGACGTCTATGGCGCCGGCCGGATGGTGATTATTTACACGGTTGCTGGTGCGTGCGGATTCCTGCTGAGCTCGGCCGCAGCCATGTACTTGCCGCCTCTGCCGCTTCTCCGCGGTGCGACGCTGACGCTCGGCGCGTCGGCGGCGATCTTCGGCCTGCTGGGCGCGCTCGTCTACTACGGCCGCCGGACCGGCAGCAGTCTGGTGAGATCGGAAGCGATTCGATATGCCGTCATCCTGGGTTTCTTCGGGCTCATCATGCCAGGCATCGACAACTTCGCGCATGCTGGAGGGTTTTTCGGCGGCTACCTGGCCGCTCGCGTGCTCGACCCGCTGAAGCCTGAACGCATCGACCACATTTTCATCGCGCTCATCTGCCTGCTCGCGACCGCCCTCTCGATAGCCGCCTCGGTTATCACGGGCCTGAGCCTGTTCAAATAGCACGGATCACGAAAACACGAAGAGCACGAAGGAGAAATCTCTCTTTTTCTTCGTGTCCTTGGGTGGTTCCGCCTTCGTGCCTTCGTGGTTTGTTTTTTGTGGGCAAAAAAAGAACGGGCCCAGGAGTTCCGGACCCGTTCACTTACTTTCCACTTTCTACTTTCTACTTTCTACTTTATTTTGGCGGTATGACCGGCACGTAGCCCGGCAGCACGTACGCGTAGATCATCGAGATGATCCCC
>JAMQPK010000128.1 GCA_023717525.1 Vicinamibacterales bacterium
AAACACCAGCGACTGCACGTCGCCGCCCAGCCTGCGAATCAGATTGGTCGTCGCCGCCGCTGTTCCTCCCGTTGCGAGCACGTCATCGACAATCAGCACCCGCTGGCCCTGGCCGACGGCGTCGGAATGAATCTCGAGACAGTCTGTGCCGTACTCCAGCGCGTAGGTCTCCTGGAGCGTGTTCGCGGGTAGCTTGCCCTTTTTCCTGACCGGCGCAAACCCGGCCCCAAGGCGATCGGCCACCGCGCCGCCAAGGATGAAGCCACGACTCTCGACGCCAACAACCACATCGATCTTCTGCCCTTCAAACGGGCTCGCGAGCGCCTCGATCGTCGAGCGGAAACCCTCTCGATCTTTCAGAAGCGTCGTAATGTCGAAGAAATTGATACCGGCCTTCGGAAAGTTCGGAACGCTACGGATCTTCGTTTTCAATGATTCCATCGATAGTCCTTGGTCATTCGACGACGGAGAAACGACGGTGGCCACCCGAATGCTCCAGATGGGTCGTTTCGACATCATCGACGCGCGCGCCGCCAGGCCCGCGGTGTACTGCCATCTCGAATCGCATTACCGCGGCCTCGTCGCCTTCCGCAAGAATCTCGACGCTGCCATCGTGTTGATTCCGCACATAGCCGCAAATGCCCTCTCGTCGCCCCGCATCCTCAACAAAGATCCGGAACCCGACGCGCTGAACGCGGCCCTTGACGACGTAACGGCGAGCGACGAGCATGCGGGCGACAAGATTATACAGGTGCGGGAGGTGCGGGAGGTGCGAGAGGTGCGAAGGGTGCGGCAAAGAAAAAGGGCGCTGGATCGTCACCCAGCGCCCTTTCTTTCTACTTACTTTCTACTTTCAACTTTCAACTTTCCACTTAACTAGTTACCAGAATTATGGTTGCCTTCCGGAGTCGGCACGGCTCCCAGGCCCTTGTACGTGAATTTCTGGAGACGCGCGCCGGTGTAGGTCTCGACGGTGTAGATGTTGCCCTTCGAGTCGAGCGACACGTTATGCGTCGCGTAGAACTGGCCGGGATACCGACCGCCGCTGCCGATGTGATTCAGCACGGTCATCGGCTCGCGGAGCAACTGCCACACGCGATGATTCGCGCCGTCTGCCACGTACATCAGCCTCTGTTGAGGATCCTTCGAGAACGCGATGTCGAAAGTGACGCCGTCGCCAAGAGTTCGCTTGGCGATCTGCGTTTCCTTCACGAACGTGCCGTCCTTCCGGAATACCTGAATACGGTCGTTTACGCGATCGCACACGTAGACGAGACCGTCGTTCGCGAGTGACGCGCAATGTACCGTCCGCCAGTGCTGCGACAGCGGCTTCGACGGATCGTACGGCTGAAGTTCACCCGCAGCCGGATCGACTGGCGGCTTGCCGTAAGCGCCCCACATTCTCTTATAGGCGCCTGTAGTGGCGTCATAGATGATGACCCGGCGATTGCCGTAGCCGTCGGCTACGTAAATCTCATTGGCGGCATCGTCCACGCTCACCTCGGCCGGATTGCTGAGATTGGCGGTGTCGGTGTTGCCCTTGCTCGCACCGTTCTTGCCGATCTGCAACAGGAACTTGCCGTCGCGCGAGAACTTCAGGACCGTGTTGCCGCCGTTGCCGGCAAACCACACGTTGTCCTTCCCGTCGACGGTCACACCGTGCATGGACGGCATCCACTCGTAGCCGGCACCAGGGCCGCCCCAGTGGTGAACCAGGTTGCCCTCGGGATCGAACTCGAGGACTGGAGGCGCCTCGGTACAGCAGATATCCGAAATCGGCTTCGCACCAGTAGCGACTTCTTCGCCCAGGGCCGCGTCGCCGCGTCCACGCGCCGGCGCCGGCGCCGGCGCTGCGCCCGCACGACCGCCGCGAGCGGGAGCCGGTGCATACGCCATTTGACTGCCGAATTTGGGATCGATCGTCGCCTTTCCGCGATGCACGATCCAGATGTGATCGCGCGAGTCGACCGCGAGGCCTACCGTCGATCCCAGAATCCAGTTATTCGGCAGCGGCTTCGGCCACGCCGCATCTACTTGATAAATCCCAGCTTGGTTGCCACCCTGGGCCTCAGCCACCGGCTGGAGCATGAACTGGGCCACGGCTAGCACCCCAATCACGGCCAGAATGGTGACGCCAACATAGAAGTTACGCGTCCGCTTCATGGATCCTCCTGAAAAAATGTGTGCCTAATCTGACACAACGAGGGGATCGTGGCAAGTAAGAAGTATGAAGTAAGAAGTTGGAAGTGAAAGCGGCTAAGCCGCGGTCAGTAGTGAAGTAGGGTGATCGTGAAACCCGTGGAACTCTGGAGGTTGCCGACATCGTAAATAGCCACGCAATACTCGCCGGCCGCCTGAGGTGTCCCGGACAAGACGGTGTTCACACGCGACGCGTCGTTGAAAAGGCTCTTCGAGCAGGTCTCCGCCGTAGCGTCCCAGCCGCCGAGTTGCAGCCCCATCGTCAGCGTCGCGAGCGGGCTCAGGTCTGTGATGGCGGCATCAACCGATCCCGGATTCGTGACGGTGAAGTGAAACGCCTTGGTCTCTCCCGCAACCATAGTTCCTGTATATGTCTCTGTTACCTGGGGATATGTCACCGGGGTCGTCGGCTCCGTCGGTGTACTGCTGCTACCGCAGCCCGAGGCGCCCAGCGACCCGGCAAGCACAGCGATTGCCCCAACTCGTAACCAACTCATGAACTCTGTCCTCCTGAGAGGCCGGACACC
The DNA here is from genome assembly GCA_023717525.1 of Vicinamibacterales bacterium. Classification (GTDB taxonomy): domain Bacteria; phylum Acidobacteriota; class Vicinamibacteria; order Vicinamibacterales; family JAMQPK01; genus JAMQPK01. The sequence continues at coordinate 2,727 of JAMQPK010000128.1, forward strand.
AGCCTCAGAGCAGCGTGCAGCAAGCGGCATACCAGACGAGTTGTGACAATTGTCACAACTGATGTGGCGGAAGATCACAGCAACGTGCCCTTCAGGATAACACTCGCAACCGTAAAGTAGATCACCAGCCCGGTCACGTCCACGAGAGTGGCCACAAACGGCGCAGACGATGTTGCGGGATCAAACCCAAGGCGCCGAAGCACGAATGGAAGTAGCGACCCCATCAGTGTCCCCCATAGGACCACGCCGATGAGCGCCACCGCCACGGTAATCGCCACAAGCAGCCAGTGAGCGCCGTAGGTGTTCGAGAACGTCGACCACAAGGTGATTCGCATGAACCCAAGCGATCCGAGAATAGCCCCAAGCGACAGGCCCGCGATGATTTCGCGTCGTGCGACGCGCCACCAGTCATGGAGACCGACTTCGCCGAGCGCCAGTGCGCGAATCGCCAGGGTCGACGCTTGCGACCCGGAATTGCCGCCGCTCGAAATAATGAGGGGCACGAACATCGCCAGCACCACCGCACGCGAGATCTCTGCCTCGAAGAAGGCCATCGCTGTGGCAGTCAGCATTTCGCCGATGAACAGGACCGTCAGCCAGCCCGCGCGTTTCTGCACCATCGACAGCATGCCGATCTTCATGTACGGCTCATCCAGCGCTTCCGAACCACCGATCCGCTGAATCTCGGCTGTCGCCGCCGCTTCAGCGACGTCCAGCACGTCATCGATCGTGACAATGCCGATCAGCATCCCCGCCGTATCGGTGACGGGTAGCGCCGTCCGATCGTGCTGCCGAAACAATTGAACCGCCGTCTGACCATCGTCGGTCGCTTTCAGCGCGACAAACCGCCGATCCATGAGATCCGCGATTCGGGCGTCCAGCGATGTCAACAACAACTCGCGAATGCCGATATCGTCGACGAGCATTCCCTGCTGATCGACGACGTAGATGACGTTCAGCGTTTCCGAGTGCTGTCCGTGCGCGCGGATGTAGTCGAGGGCTTCACGAATCGTCCATTGCTCGCGAACCGCAACATAGTGCGGCGTCATCAGGCGGCCGATGGACTCCTCTCTGTATCCGAGGAGCGTCAAGGCCACTGCCCGTTCCGCCGGCGTCAGCAGCGAGAGCAACTGGCGGGTCGCGGCGGCCGGCAGCTCTTCGAGAAACGCCGTGCGATCGTCGGGCGCCATGTTGTTGAGCAGCGCCGCCACGTCCTCCTGCGCCATTGCCTTCAGCAACGACTCCTGCTGCTCCGGCTCGAGATACTCGAACACCGCAGCCGCGTCCTTGCGGGGCAGCAGGCGGAAGACGACGACCTGGTCTTCCAAACTGAGGTCGGTGAGCGTCGTGGCAAGGTCGCTCGCGGGGCGGTTCCGCGTCGTATCCCGCAGACGCGAAAAATCCCGCTCACGCACGGCTGCGGCCAGCTCGTCAGCTGGCCGTGCGGTTTGTCGAATGGCCTCGAGCGCCGCGTCGCGTTGGGGTCCGGTGAGTTGTTCTTCCATTTGGGCCAATGCCGCCCGAACGACATCGCGGTGATGCACGTGAGGCCCGATGGCCTTGGTGGCGTCCAGCCACACACGGTGTATCAGCTCGAGATCTTTGGGCGTGAGTGAGGGCGGATGCGCCCCGATGTGATACACACCGGCGCGGCCGCTGTTGTGATAGATGACGAGACGAACGTTGAGGTTGTCAGGTTTGTCGGCTGTCTCCCAAGCTTCGCCTAGCAGTCGCGCCTGATCGTCGGCCGAGAGCGAAGAGGATTCGCCGACGTAGAGCTCGGAGGATTGAAGCCGAAGAATCGTCGCGACGACGGCGTCGAAGACGTTGCGTGTTGGAACGATGAGCAGGCGCACAGGGCGCTGATACCGCTCGGCCACAGCAACGACATCCACGAGCAGTTGCTGTTCAGCAGCGGTGGGCTCCGAGCTCGACGTGGGTTCATCCTCGACGTCGGTTCCCAACACGCGTGCCGTCATCACCACGACGTCACGGTCGTGGGCGGCCTGGAACGCCGCCTCCACGTGTGCGAACGTGCCGCGATTGCGGACCGCCACCAGGACGTTGCCCGGCCGGGCCTCCACCTGTCCCAACGACAGGTCGGAGGCAGGCAGGAGTTCGAAGGCTTCGCCAGGGCCCTCGGTACTTTGAACTGGCGCCCGGCGGCTCGCAACGCTGAGGGCGAACGCGAGGACGCCGACGAGCGCCGCGGAAGCCATCGCCGGACCGTCTCCGACAAGCAGTAGAGACCCAACCGCCAGAAACGCGACAGCACCCGAGATCCACAAACCGATCGGATACTCTCGCGACCGGATCGTCACGTTCCAGCCCACCTTGTAGGGACGGGTGCCAGGTTGCTTCCTCCGCAAGCGCACGAGCACCGCGATCTTCACCAGCAGCCTGAATCCGATGGCGAACGCATAGGCTCGGCCGAGCCAGGTCACTTGCCCGGCGCTGGCAAAAATAATCAGGACGACGAAGGCGGCCACGATATCGATCGAACGCGCCGTGGACCACGCGCGCCGCAGCACCTTGTCGGCGTCGAGCAACGCGGCGTTGGCTGCAGGCACCAGCATGAGAAACGCGGCGACTACGACCGCGAGGCTGATCAAGGTTCTTGCCCAGCCGGCCCCAACCAGGTGGCGCGCCAGGCCCGCGAGTGGTGCTCCAGCCCAGAAGGCCTGTTCTGGAATGGGAACGATCGCGACGAAGGCAAACGCTGGAATCGCTATCCCAATGAAGCTGAATGCCACGATGAGTGCGGACGTCCGGCGCAGCGCCTGAACGCGCGGGGGCGCAAGCTGATTCGCGACTCGCGCCAGAGCTCCGCCAGTACCCAGCACAGGAAGCGCGACCGCCAATCCGAACCCGTAGAAAACCAGCGCCACCGGGCTTCTGACAGGCGGATACGGCAGGGGCACAGGACCGGCACCTGGGCGAACTCCTGTCACGATGCTCCAGATCGCGGCGACGGCCACGATGCTGACGCCTAACCAGACACCCTTGGAAATCGTGTCGGGTTTCAAATCCAAACCGCTGCGCGCCCGAATCCACAACAGGCCGACGACAGCCATCGCGACTTGTGTGGACAGTTCCTCTACGTTGGCGATGTATCGGCCCAGCACGGCTGCGGCAAGGGCCGCGAGAAGAAACCGCTCGAGGAGCACAACTGTCGAGACGGCCCGGCCGGCCCTCTCACCGAAGGCCTGCTCGGAACGGCCCACCAGCGCGCCAGGAATGAAGAGCGCCCAGCTCTCGACATCGACTTGCCTCGCGACGACGCCGAAGACGCAAGCCGCGAGGACAAACCATGGCGCGGCCGGGCCGATCAGCTGGGGAACAACGCCGGCGATAAAGAAGGCCGCGCAGCCGAGTTCGGCCAGCGCGAACGCCGCCGCCTTCCATACCGAGACAAACGGCAACAGCCCCATCGACGACAGGAACACGCGTGCGCGCTGATTCGGCTGGAATGAAAACGGCACTTGGGGAATCTTACGCTGATCAGGGGAGAGGGAAGAGGGGAGAGGGAAGAGAAAAGGCTGAGGGAAAAAGGGCGGAGGTCTTTCTTCCCTCTCCCCTCTCCCCTCTCCCCTCTTCACTAGCAATCGTCAGAAGGGAAAGCTACCGAGCGGTGTAGATCACCCTCCAGATCTTTCCCTTCGAGCTTTCCGTAATGTAAAGCGACCCATCAGGACCTTGTGCCGTACCGTTTGGCCTGGCAGCAGCCTCGTTGGGATTCAACAGCGGTTCCTTGCCTTTGAAGCCATCAGCGAACACTTCTGCCTGTCCTACGGCCTTACCGCCGGCCATCGGCTGATAGAGAATGTTGTAGCCGGCCTGCGGTAGCGGCGCGCGGTTCCAGGAGCCGTGCGAAGTCATGAACAGTCCACTACGATACTTGGCTGGAAATTGCGTGCCCGTATACGGCATCAATCCCACTGGTGCGTAATGCGCCGGGAATGTGGCCGCCGGCGCTTTGAAATCGGCGCAACGGCCGACCATCTTGCCGTCGCCGCCGTACTCGGGAGCCAGGATCATCTTCCCTGCCTGCCGATCGAAGAAACAATACGGCCATCCAAACTTGTCCCCCTCGTTCACCTCGAGCAACGGCTCGAGCGGCCGCAACGCGTTGTCCTCCGCCGTGAACATCGTCGGATAGAGCGTGTCGAGCGAGTCGCGGCTGTTCATCGCCGCGTAGAGCTTGCCGTCGTGCCATGCCAGTGCGACTGGCTGCCGCATCCCTGTCGCGTACCGGGCTTCGCGCGAGTATGCCTGGTTCGGCACGTCGGCTTTGAAGCGCCAAATGCCTCCGCCGTCCTCGAGTTGTGGGCACGGATCCTGTCCCTTGCCACCCGGCTGACGATCGGGAATCGCGCATGCATTCGAGGGCAGCCCGATATTCACATAGACATTGCCCTGCCCGTCGAATGCGATGTCCTTTTCGTTATGACCACCGGTGCCACGCATGCCGCTCACGATCACTTCGGCGGGACCGGCGGGCTTGAGCTCGCCTGGATTCAGCTTGAAGCGTTCGATTGACGTCGTGGTCGCAAAATACAGATAGCCGTTGCGATAGACGAGCCCATGCGCACCCGTCGTACCGAAGCGCTCTCTCAGGTCGCCGGGATCATCGAACCTGCCGTTCCCATTGGTATCGCGCATGGCGACGATACCGCCGGGTTTTTCTCCGACATTGCGGAGCGACACGAAAACGTCGCCATTGGGCATCACCAGCAAGTGACGAGCGTTGACGCCAACGCCTTCGTGCACCACGACCGCACAAAAGCCCGCCGGCAGCGTCAACCCGCCGTTGTTTGGATCGCAAGCCGGCAGGGCGCCTTGACCGCTCAGGGTCACCGTTCCAAGCGCGGCAGAACACGTCACAACCAGAACAGCAAACAAACGCTTCATGGCTCTCCTCTTCGCTTCAACAAACTATGAACTCGCGTGCGGGGAAATTGTAGCGCTGGACGCGATCGCGCCGCTAGCTCCGCGTCGCCGCGAATCGCAGGCGCACGTAGTCCGCCGTCCACTGCCCTTTTCTATCGCAGAGCTCGCGCCGGAGAAGTTCCTCGACCTCTTCCTTGAAGGGCTCGCGAAGGTCTTCCGGGAGGCGCTCCAGGGTGTGACGCTCAAACGTTTCGAGCCAGCCGCGGATGCCGTTTGGCAGCGGCGTTGGACGCGGAATCAGCCCGATTTGCCGAACAAGGAATCCGTGCGCGGCGAGGCGCTCCCCATACTCGACGTCGGTGGCGTAGTATCGGCGTCCCTCGATCGGAAGGCCGCGGTGTGCGTGAAAGGCGCGGATCGCCGTCTGGATGGCAGCGATATTCCCGTGGCCGCCAAACTCCGCCACGAATCGTCCACCAAGCTTCAGCGCCCGATGCACGCCGTCGAGCATCGCGTCGTGATCCCGGACCCAATGCAGGGCGGCGTTCGAAAACACGGCATCGAACTCCCTGCTGAACTGCAGCTCTTCGATGTTCAGCGCCCGCACCGCGAGCCCTCGAGCCTTGGCTGCCGCCACCATTTCCGGTGAGTTGTCGACACCGAGCACGGCTGCGCCAACGGCGGCAATCTTTTCGGTAAGCGTGCCTTCGCCGCATCCGAGGTCGAGAATGCGCTCGCCTGGCCGGGGATCGAGAAGATCGAGCACTGCCGCCCCGAGCGCCGGCACGTAGGCCGCGTTCTTCAGGTAACCGTCACTGGACCAGAGGTTCATGCGCGAGGCACGGCGGGTGTTAAGGAGCCTTGACCCACCGCCCCACCGACACTGGACGGCCGTCGGCGCCGTTTGTCGTAAGGGTCAGCACATTGCCCTCTACGCGCCAGTGTCGTGGCAGATTCAGCGCAAGCGGACCCGTTGGGGCCACGAGCAGCGGTTGCCCCTCCATCACGTAGGTAAGCGTCCGCGCCTGAAGATCGATGACGGTGCGTCCTTTGGTCGAGAGCACACCGTCCGCCGTTTGGATGCCTGCGCGAGCCAACAGGGATGCAGATTTCTGATCGGCCCGAATCTCCATGTCCATGTTTCCAAAGTCGTCGTAGAGCAGCGTGCCGGTTCCGGTCAGTTGAATAGGCTCCTGTCCAGGCGGGAACACGTTGAACGACTCCAGGTCCCATCGACCTTCGAGGTACTTTCGAGCTTCGGTCAGCGTTCCCGGGCCCTTCTCAATGTCTCCCAGCGGCAGGGGCTTCTGGCGTGGGGCGCCAGCACAAGCCGACAGGGAAACGGCAAGGAGCACGAGTAGTGGTCGTAGTCGCATATTCCCATTATTATCATGCAACCGTCCGGCTTCGGGTAGGACGATATCCGCGGCTCTTTCAAGGGCAACCAGACATGAAGATCGCATCCATGGCCCTCGCACTAGCCATGCTCGTTGGCCAGGGCGCCGGCGCTCAGGAGACAACGCCCAGATTCGGCGACGCGTACTCGCTGCTGGAACCTCGTCGCCAGCAGCTCGTGAACGCATGGGTCGCGAGCCTGGCCGAGGTGACTGGCCAGAAGCTCGAGGCCGGTCCCTTCTACGACGACATCATCAGCCTCTCGGCGAAGACCACATTCGACGCCGTCACGCACGCGCTGATGACGACCTCGCTGACTGACGCGTCCGGTGGGCGGATCGGCGACGGCTTGGACGTAATCGAGCGTGTGGAATCGGTCAGAGGAGAAGTCGCCGGGGCATCGGGCGATCGGCAGTTTCGGATGTACGTCCGGCTGCTGCCCAACGCGATCGATACCCTCTCACGATCGAGAGAGTTTCGCCGCGGCATGGACAACTCCCTCTATCACAAGGGCTATCCCATCAACTACCGGCAGCAAGGCGGTGTGCCTTCGATCCAGATCTCGATCGCAACCGACCGCCGGCGCGCCGATATCGACGTCGATTACCGATCCTCGATGTTCCCGGTATCGATGTTCAACGGCCATTTGAGCGCGTCCAACTCAGACGTCAGGGCCGGAAACAATTCAGATCGTCATGACGGCCGATGGGCCGGCCTTCAGAACTGGTGGCGAGGTTTCTTCGGCGTTCGCGTGGATCGCTCCGCAGAGGACGAATCGGAAGACCGGACTCTCGTTCTCCCCACGACGCCGCGGGCGGGCTCGAAAAACATCGACGTCATGGTGCATGACTTCCTGCAGGCGTGGCTGGTCGAGGGCGATGTCAGGACAGCCATGGGTTACGTCTCGGAACGCGCGTACGCATGCATGGCGCAGGACGCCGACGACCCTTCCGACTTGAATCGAGGTATGGCGCCATTTCAACTGATGACGAATCTCAAGGCCGCTTACGAAGCGTTGGGGAAGCACGACTCGCTGGTGGGCCTGACGGTGGGCGTGCGATTGACGAGGCCGGCACTCAAGGTCGTTCGACAACCTCACCACGCGCAGTTCGTCATCTATGCCGTACCTGATGATGTGGCAGCAGCATTCGACTGCGAGAGCCGGCTGACGCTGGGCGAGGCCAGAAACGCCAAGCGAACCTACGGGAACTACTTTGGTTCGACGTTTTATGTCGACGGACGCACCGACAGCCATGTCGCGCTCTTGTGGGCCCGGGAGAACAGATACTGGAAACTCGTGTCATGGCAAACGGGAGACGATGAGGAAGGCAAAGCGCCCGAAGCACCACCTGAGGAGAAAGTTGTCAGAATCGGGGCCGACCCGTCCCTCGTCCAGGCGGCTAGAGGCTTCCTCGAGAGCTGGCTGATCCGCAGAGACTACGACACGGCATTTCGCTATCTCTCCTCAAAGAGTTACGCGTGCTACAACCTCGCCAAAGGCCCGGACGCCGCGCCGTCGACA
>JAMQPK010000134.1 GCA_023717525.1 Vicinamibacterales bacterium
CGTGTCGGAATTCTCCGAGACCGGCGAGTTGGAAATGCCCTCGATGTCGAGCGAGAACTCGCCGTTTGTGATCGTCTGTCCCAGGCGATATCGCACGTAGGAATCCGAGTCGTCTACCCGCAGGCCCTTGCCGGCGATGAAGGTCGTTCGTTTGAATCGCAGTTCGGCGACCGTCGCGCCATTGACCAGCGGGTCGTACAACTCGTTGGTCCTGTTGTAGCCGACGATTTGCGTCCGGAACGTGAAGGTTTCCGACCAGTCGCCGTTTGTCGAGCCCTGAACCCAGCGGGACCTCCAGTAAAAACGGGTAGCTGGCTGCAGATCTGTGTCGATTGCGACGTTCGTCGTCGGCGAACCTTCAGCGATGCCAGTTTTGGTCGCTGAGACTGCGTAGTACGCGCTCGCGCCACCAGAATTTGCTCCGAAGTCGCTTCTGTCGGACACCTGAAACTCGTACGTCTTGGCGCCGGTTTGCGACGACGTGCCGTTCTTGACCGTCAGTGTGGGGCGCAGGTTGTCGAGCTGCGCGTCGGCAGCGGGCGAATCGAGCAACGGCGCCACGTTGGGCGTGGGCGTGGGCGTCGGCGTTGTTGGCGTCGTCGGTTGGGTCGGCGTCGAGTTCTCACCGCACATGGCGGTGGCGATGGCAAGGGCACAGACGATGAAGGCGGTGCGGTACGTCACGAGGACGGTCTCCTGTATGAAAAAGTGACGAGGTGAAATGACAGTCTCGATTGTACACCGTGCCCAGAGTTTTAATGTCATAAATTGTACGTGCACGATTTTTCACGTAGAAATTGTCGAGGCGCGCGGCTACAATGGCTGGCAATGGCATTCGAGAAGACGGGGCGCGGCCGCCCGCGGAAATTCGACAGGCCGTCGCGCCCGGTCACCGTGACGCTGCCCGAAGACGTGATTGCCAGGCTGGGTGCGGCCGACGGCGATCTCGGCAGGGCGATCGTGCGGCTGGCCGAGAAGGCGCCGGGCCGCTCGCGCCAGACGAAGAAGTCGGCGGAACTCTTCACCTACGGCCGCCATGCCGTCATTCTCGTGAGGCCGGTTCGCGCCCTCAGCCGGATGCCCGGCGTTCAGCTCGTGCCAGTCTCTGAAGGGCGGGCGTTGATTGCCCTCGATCATCCCCACGGGGTGTCACAGCTCGAACTCGATTTGCGTGATGCCCTGGACGACAAATCCGTACCGTCGCGCGACCGGACGGTGCTGAAGGCCATCACCGATATTCTGAAAAGCTGCCGTCTGTCACACAACCTCTCGGTCGCCGAGCGCTCGATTATCGTGTTGGAGAGCCGGCGCCGGAGGCACGCGTCGGCGTAAGGGCTCGCGCGCCAGCGTCTTCAGAACCGGTGCGTGTAAAGCACCTTCGATGCGAGCCGGCGGTCGAGCGTAGAGATCCTGCGCTGCAGGGGATCGTCCAGCCAGTTGTGCGTGTACACGATGTAGAAGTCGTTTCCCGGACGCATAATCCACCGAAAGCGTGATTGCCAGCCGACGACGGCGCTCTGCGTGTCGTACTGGACGTTGTTGACCCACGCGATCCACGGATTGAACTGCAGCTCGGGCACGACACGGTAGAGGCGCGTCTGAAAGCTGCCCTCCGGGAGGTGCACGTTGTTCCATTCACCGGCCGTGTAGATGATGATGCCAGGGCGCAGGCGGAGGTTGAGCGTCGCGGCAAAGCGCTCCCGTGTGCCGTCGTAGAAGCCGCCGCCTTCGAAGAGCGGACCGAAGGCGACCTTTCGCCGCTGGGCGGTCGATAGGGAGATCTGATACCGCGTCGTGTTGTATTCGGCGCCGGCGGGCAATCTGATGCCAGAACTGATCTGAAAGTCCTCTTCGAGCCGCTCGTAGCCCTGGAGCAGGTGCACCTGAAGCGAATCGAGCGTGTGCAGCCCGATATCGATCAACGTGAGGTCCAGATTCCTGTCGAGCGGCCGGTTGTCGATCGTCGATTGCGCGAACTCGAACGCAGCGGCGTGATCGACGGTTCGGATGCGAGGAAATGCGCTGGGGCGATTCGTGCGGCCCAGGCTCGCCGCGATAGTCCGGAATCCCGTTCGCGGCGTGAATCCCACGGCCGCATCGTAGTTGGCCTGAATCTCGCGATAGGCGACGCCTCCTATCCACGGGTCGTTAGGGTAGTCAAGTTGCGCACCGAACGCCATGCCCTTGCCGGCGTGAAGCGGGTCGGTCGTGTTGACGAAGAATCCCCCCAGGCTTAGCTGCTGCGATCCGCGATACGACGAGGTGGAGAGCAGAAAGTCTGCGGCCGTCGTGTGGCGGGAAGGCGCGTTCGAGCCGCGCACGTTGCGGCCTGTGTAGAGCCCGCCGACGTACGACTGCCGGAAGATGCGCCGTTTGGCGCGCACCACGGTGAAATCCTCTCCAAGTACCGTCTCCTTGGTACCGTTTGCTCGTGTACGTTCCTCGCGACCGGTCTGCACGTAAAGGGCGCCGATATCCGCTCGCCCGAATTGACCGGCCAGTTTGCCGCCGACGTTGATTCTCTGGGGGGTTCCTGCCGTATCGAGCCCGATCCGCCGGCTGAAAAAAGGGAGCAGCGAATTCGGAAACGCCGACGTGCTCTGGAAATCGAAGAACGTCGAGCCGTCCAGGAAGAAGTCGCGCTTCTCGGGGAAGAACGCCGGGAAGCGCGTCAGGTTCGTCAACCGCTGATCGACTTCCGTCTGCGCAAAGTCGGTGTTGATCGTAAGGTTGGTTCGCACTCGTGGCGTCGGGCTGTAAAAGACGTCGAGTCCCGCATTGGCCCTGGTCTTCGTGCGGCTATCGTTGCGACCGGGAAATGACTCTGCCGTTGCGACGGCATAAGGTTTGAGGTCGAGACCCCGGCCCACGTGAATATCGGTGAGTCCGGTCAGCATGCCGGCGTTCGAGAGGCGATTCAGTCCCTGGTTGCGGAGCCAGCCCATCCAGAGGCTCTCTTCGTTCTTCCGTTTCACGCTTCGCTGAAAATTGATACCCCAGAATTCCGCCGTTGGGTCGAAATTCAAGGTGCGGAAGGGAATCTCGATCTCCAGCACCCAGCCGATCTCGCTTCGACGAGCTTTCGCATTCCAGATGCCGTCCCATTGGCGATTCTGGAATCCCGCCCCGCGCAACGCGTCGCCCATCATGCCGGACGGATTCATCTCGAAGAAGTAGCCCGACTGCTGGTTGTTGTAGGTGTCGATGTTCCACATGAACCGGTCGTCGGCCTGCAGAAACTCGTCGCGGCGCATTTGATAGCCCAGCCATTTCTCGGGCTCGGAGTCGAAGCACGTGACGCCCATGTAGAGGGAGTCTTTCGTGAAGAGAATGCGGACCTCGGTCGGTTCGGTCGCCGGTTCACCGTTATCGGGATCCTGCTGGATGAAATCGGATGCGGGAATCGCGCGGCTCCATGCGGGTTCGTCGAGGCGGCCATCGAGGACGATCGTTTCCGACTCGTCCAGGGGGAGGGCCGCGACCGCCCGGCGCGGCGTGGGAGTCGTCTGTGCCGAAGCTGAAGCGGCGGCGAGCAGAAATACACTGAGTACAAACAGATTCTTCATCGGTTCTGAGATTGGGAGTCCCTGCATTGTACCAGTGGCGCACAAGGCAGGCACGGCAGTAACATGTGCGGCGCTCACTCAGTCATATACGGGAGGCGGATCATGCCGCGGGTACCGGTCGTCATCGCGATCTTCGCTTGTCTCCTCGTTCTCGTCGCCGGCGCGCTGAGTGGATCCGTGATGGCGCAAGCCCCCGGTGCTCAGGCCGGCGGCCCACCACCGCCTGACGGCGCAGCGCTCTACGCGGCGAACTGCGTTGACTGTCACGGCCCGGAGGGCGACGTCGTCCCCGGCGTCGATCTTGGACATGGACGCTTCCGACGCGCCACGACCGATCCTGAGCTTGTTGGCATCGTGCTCCGCGGCATTCCGGGTACGGGCATGCCGCCGAACAACTTCAGCGAGGCTCAGGCCTCGGCGATCGTCCAGTTTCTGCGCGCCAAGGCCAGCCGCGCGGCGGCGACTGCGGGGAACGGCGCGAACGGCCGCGCCATTTTCGCCGGGAAGGGCAATTGCACCAGCTGTCATCGCGTTGATGGGGTTGGCGCGCGAACGGGTCCCGATTTGAGCGAGATCGGCAGGCTTCGCCATTCCACCGATATCGAGCGATCGATCATCGAACCCGACTTCTACATCATTCCAAGCAACCGGTTCGTCCGCCTCGTGACACGGGACGGCGCGACGCTGACGGGCCGGCTGCTGAATCAAGACACATTCAGCGTGCAGATCCTCGATGCGAAAGAACAACTGCAATCTCTGCAGCGTTCGAATCTCCGCGAGTTCACGTTCATCGACAAATCGCCGATGCCTGCGTTTCGCGACAAGCTGACCAGCCAGGAGATTACGGACCTGGTGAGTTACCTGGTGTCTTTGAAAGGAACCGCTCAATGACAACACGCACGATTTCGCGAACTTTGCTGCTGGTCGTCCTCGGAGTCGCGACGGTTGCAGCGCAGGGGCAGGTGACGTTCGACCGGCTCGTCCGCGCCAAACAGGAGCCGCAGAACTGGCTCTCGTATTCCGGCTCGTACATGAGCCAGCGTCACAGCGAGCTCACACAGATTACTCCGGAGAATGTGAAGAATCTGGAGACGTCGTGGATCTTCCAGCTGAACTCACGCGAGCCCAGCAACACGAGATTCGAAGTAACGCCGGTCGTGGTGGACGGCATCATGTACATCGTCCAGCCGCCCAACGACGTCATTGCGCTCGACGCGACCAGCGGCCGGATGTTCTGGACCTACTCGTACAACCCGTCTCCGCAGGCGCGTCCGTGTTGCGGCCGGGTGAACCGTGGAGTCGCGATTCTTGGCGACCGATTGTTCATGGGGACGATCGATGGTCATTTGATTGCGCTCGACACCAAGAGCGGCCGGCCCGTGTGGGACGTGACCGTGGTGAACCCTGAAGCGGGCTACGCGCTGGTTGCCGCACCGCTCGTCGTAAAGGACAAGGTGATCATCGGTCCGGCCGGCGGGGAGTACGGCATCCGAGGCTTCCTCGCGGCTTACGACGTCGCCACAGGAAAGGAAGTGTGGCGGTTCAACACGATTCCGGGGCCTGGTGAATTCGGGTTCGAGTCGTGGGGAGGCGGCTCCTGGAAAACAGGAGGTGGATCGATCTGGCTGACCGGTTCGTACGATCCCGAGCTCAACCTTACCTACTGGGGCGTCGGCAACCCCGGCCCCGACTGGAACGGCGACAACCGCGAGGGTGACAATCTCTTCAGCAACAGCGTGGTGGCGCTTGATGCCGACACCGGCCGGCGGAAATGGCATTTCCAGTTCTCGCCGCACGACGAGTTCGATTACGACGCCGTCCAGATTCCCGTGCTGGCCGACGCCAACTGGCAGGGCAGCCCCCGCAAACTGATGTACTTCGCCAACCGCAACGGGTTTTTCTACGTGCTCGATCGGGCAACGGGTCAGTTTCTCTCCGGTAAGCCATTCGTCGAAGTGAACTGGGCCAAAGGGCTCGACGAGAAAGGCCGGCCGATTCGCATTGCGGGCAAGGCGCCCAGCGCGCCGCCAGGCACACTGATTTCACCCGGCAATCAGGGCGGTACCAATTGGTACTCGCCGTCCTACAGCCCACGCACCGGCCTGTTCTACATTCCCACCTGGGCGAACTATCGGTCGCTCTACATTCGAGACAAGGTCGAGTACGTCGAAGGCCGGCGCTTCGCCGGGGGTGGCGCACGGGCAGAAGTGCCGGGCATCCGCGTCGCCGGCAACAGCTACTCGAAGGAAACCGAAGGTTACGGTGCGGTGCGTGCGATCGATCCCGCGACAGGCGACATGAAGTGGGAATTCAAGATGAGCGATCTCACCTGGGCCGGCGTGCTGACGACCGCATCGAACGTGCTGTTCAGCGGCGGCAACGAGGGGTATTTCTACGCGCTCGACGCCCGCAATGGCAATCTGCTGTGGAAGACGATCGTCGGCGGATCGGTGCGATCCGGCCCGATGTCGTACTCGGTTGGCGGGAAGCAGTACGTTGCGGCGTGCGCGGGCAGCGCCTTGTTCGTGTTCAAGCTGAGAGAGTGATCGTCGATCGTCGATCGTCCATCGTCGATCGTCGACTGGTGACCATCGACTATTGGCTCTTGTCTATCGGCTATCGCCTGTTGCCTATCGACTGATACGTCGCAGGTGTTCGACAGAGCACCCTTGCGGCAGCGCGCGGGTCGGAGGGCGATCGCCTGCGTAGCAGTTCGGAATGATGTAGTACGTCCTTGAAGCTGCTGGCGCAGCCGGTGCAAGCGTCACTGCCGGTGGTGCAATGGACAGCGGCTCGAGATCGCCCCTGTAGCGAAGGATCTGGTCCAGCGCAACGCTTACGTCAAACGCGGCTGCCACGTATCCGGCCGCACGCAACTCGACGTGGTGGGAGCCGGCCGTCACGTCGAGCGGTCGTCCCCGCAGTCCGAAGTCCTCCACGATTCCAACGTAGCTTCCGTCTACGAACACTTGAGCCGTTGATGGGTGCGTTTCAAAGCGCAGCGCAGCTTGTGCGAGCGCTGGCGGCTCGTTGGAAACAGGCGCATAGGGCGCCGGTTCATACCAGGAACCGAAAATCCCGCCCGGGACTGGCAGAGGTCGTGGCCGGACAGGAGGCATGTGAGAGTGGCCGGGCCGTTGGTACAGATCTACCGTGCCCGGCGGCGGTCCGAACGGCAACGGTACGGTGAGTGCGGCCGGCGCCGACGGAAGATCGGAAGGCGATGGGGTGCGTTGTTGTGCCGTGAGTGCCGGCGAGGCAGCAAGGAGCAACGCAATCGCGACAGGAAGACGGGAATCAACCCCCATGGCTGATTCCCATTCTACCCCCCCGGCCTACCGTATGCCGAAGGTGACTCCCGCGATGAACGTGTGATAGGTGCCGTTATCGACGAACAGGGTGCGATAGTGGATGCCGGCGCCGACATACTTGCTGGGCCAGAGATCGAAGCCCAATCCGACCACCGGTAGGACTTCCGTTCCGCGGCTGCCGTCCGCATTCTTTAAATTGATGGCACCGAGGCCGGCGGTGAGGTAGGGCTGGACGAGCGACTCCTCCGCGTAGCCGAAGCGCAGGTTCCCCGAATAACGAAATGCTGTGTGCGTGGTCTTCGAAAACTCACTGTCACTGAGATACCCCTTGAACGACAGGGTTGCGAATTCGCCGTTGAGCGACACGTAGTCGGTCAGCTTGAAGCCGACGTTCGCCAACCCGTCCAGTCCGCTGCCCGCGCGCGTCGACCCGACACCGACGAGAACGTTCGCGGATACCGCATGGTCCTGCGCGAACGCCGCACTGCTCGTGCAGACGAGCAGCGTGAACGCGCAGGCTGAAACCAACAATTTCAGCATGTGTTTCCTCCGCGCTGATTTTAATGTGAGTGCCGCGATTTGTGATGCGCGCGAGGCGACGACCGCGCAGCGATCTCCAGTATTTGTCGGAGTTTGTCCGCGGTAGGAGAGAGAGATCGCCCGGCGCGAGTCAGGAACCCGATGCGTCGCGTCATCGCGTCGTTGCGAATGCGCAGGCGAGGCAACTTGCTCGTGCTGGCCACCGACTCGGGAAGAATGCCGACTCCAAGGCCGGCCCCGGCCATGCCCGCCACCGATGAGGCGTAGGTGACTTGATACGCGACATTGGGCACGAGTCCTTCTCGATCGAAGGCGAGGTCGGCAATCTGGCGGCTGCTGGCTTCCTTTCCCATCAAGACAAGCGGATGCCTGGCGAGCTCGCGCACGGTGATGCTCTCCTTACCCGCAAGCGGATGCGTCGGCGCGACGACGGCGCACATGCGATCGATGATCAACGCCTGGCTCGTCAGCTCGCGATCGCCGGTCGTCTGGCTGCTGATGCCGAAGTCCACCTTGCCCGCCTTCACCATCGCCGCGACTTCGGCTGCCACGCCGTCGTGCACGCGCACGGTAATGCCCGGATAGGAGACCGAGAGGCGTTTGATCGCGCGAGGCAGCAGCGAGGCGGCCATCGACGGCAGCGCCGCGACGGTGACGAGCCCGCGGCGATGCTCGAGCAGCTCGCCGGTGCTCGCGGCGATCGCTTCCACGTCGATCAGAATTCGTTCGAGGGGCACCTGCAGATCGCGGCCAGCCTGGGTGAGCGCGACGTGCCGCTTGCTGCGGTCGAAGAGCCGGACGCCGACCGCCGATTCCAGCTGCTGAATCTGGACGGTGAGCGTCGGCTGCGACATGTGCAGCTCGGCGGCGGCGCGCGTGAAGCTCCCGGCGCGTGCGAGGGCGAGAAACGCGCGAATGTGCCGGAGGTCTGAAATCACGGCACAAATCTGTTATCAGAAAACATGATTACTGAAATCATAACAATTCAATTGTCTAATCTACAAGGCCGGTTTACCGTAGAGGGATGTCCGCCCATTCTGTCTATGCCGGTTGATCGCCGGGACAGCCAGTCGACTATTCTTCTCTCGGTGGCAACCGCGGTCCCGTTGAACGTCGTGTTGTTCGGTCCCCCCGGTGCAGGGAAGGGGACGCAGGCCGACGTGTTTGCCGAGTGCCATGCGGTGCCCAAGATCTCGACGGGCGACATGCTGCGCAGGGCGATTCAGGAGGGGTCCGAGCTGGGCCTGCTCGTGAAGGACACCCTGCAGCGCGGGGCTCTCGTGAGCGACGACCTGATGATCCGCCTCGTGGGGCAGCGCCTCGAGTGGCCCGATACGGCAGGTGGATTCGTCCTCGACGGCTTTCCGCGGACCATCGAACAGGCGGCCGCGCTCGAACGCATGATGGCCGGACGTGGTCCGATCGTCGTGATCGCGCTGGTCGTCCACGCAGATGAGGTCGTGAGGCGCTTGTCGCACCGGGGCCGCCACGACGACGAAGAGTGGGTCATCCGGGAACGCCTTCAGGTCTATTCCGACAGCACCGAGCCGGTGCTCGAGTACTTCCGCCGGCGGAAGACCGTGACCGTCCTCGACGGCAACCGCCCGCCAGAAGAGGTGACGAAGGCCATCGAAGGGGCGGTGTCGCAGGCTATCGAGCGCGCCTCAAATAGTTGATAAGATGTCGGCCGACGCTGACATCGTATGGCTTCCGTTGCTCCTCCGCACGTTCTGAACATCGCCGATCTGAGACGCCTCGCGAAGAGGCGTCTGCCCCGTGTCGTGTTCGACTACATCGACGGCGGGGCTGATGCGGAGGTGACGCTCCGCGAGAATTCGCGCGCCTTCGAAGACATCACCTTCCGCCCAAAGGGCGCCGTCGTGACGCCGCCAACCGACTTGCGCACCACGGTGATGGGCGCGCCGCTGCAGCTTCCGTTCATCCTTGCGCCTATTGGCAGCAGCCGCATGTTCTACCCCCACGGAGAAGAGATGGCGGCGAAGGTCGCGGGTCAGGCGGGGACGGCGTACATCCTGTCGACCTTGTCGGGTACGCCGATGGAGCAGGTGCGCGCGGCGTCGAAGGGCACGGTCTGGTACCAAGTCTATTTATGCGGAGGCCGCAAGATTGCCACGGGAATGCTCGAGCGTGTGCGAGCGGCCGGTTTCACCGGGCTGGTGATTACCATCGACACGGCTGTCGCCGGCATGCGCGAGAAGGACTTGCGCAACGGTATCAAAGAGCTGATCGGGCGCGGTCCATCGATGCTGCCGTATGTCTCGGACATGGTGCTCCATCCCCGATGGCTCGCCGGCATGCTCGCCGATGGCGGCCTGATGACGTTTCCCAACGTCGTCTTGTCGGACGGCCCCATGGCGTATGCCGATGTCGGCAAGACGCTCGAAGACTCCGCCGTGTGTTGGGACGATTTGAAGTGGATTCGGGAAATCTGGACGGGCCCGATCATGGTGAAGGGCGTTCACACGGCGGAAGATGCCCGGCGCGCGGTGCGCGAGGGGGCCGACGCCCTGGTCGTCTCGAATCATGGCGGCCGTCAGCTTGACGGCGTCCCTGCCACCTTGCGGGTGCTTCCGGAAGTCGTGGCGGCCGTGAAGGGACAGATCGACATACTGGTCGACGGCGGGATCCGCCGCGGCAGCGACATTGTGAAAGCGCTCTGCCTCGGCGCGCGCGCGGTACTTGTCGGGCGCGCCTATTCGTACGGGTTGGCTGCCGCCGGAGAGGCTGGAGTCGCCAGGGCCGTGGAGATTCTTCGCGCCGATCTCGTTCGCACCATGAAACTACTGGGCGCGGGATCGGTGGGCGAATTGGACTCCTCGCTCATCAACGTGCCGGAAACGTTTCCGTCCGGACGCCAGTAACCTACCATCGCGTTTGCTGGAAGAATCCGATGCAACCGGGAGGCCGCACTACGGGTCCAGCAACGGTTCCTTCAGGCGTGACGAGCGTGCCCCATGGGACGGGCGGCTCGCGAAGGTCGAAGACAGCGGCAACGCCTTCCTCGGCAACACGTTTGTATGCCGTCATCGTGCCTCGCGAGCTGAGCGTATCCAGCACTAGTTTCTGCAATCCTTCCGGAACGTCCGAAGCGAATCCGAGATACAGCGCCACACGCGTCTTGCCATTCAGTGCTGTCGCCAGGTCTGAAGCTCGACACTCAGACCCGGGTACGTGATGCCGCGCTTCCAGCGCCGGCACGTCGGCTCCTGCGTACCACCACACGGCCGGTAATCCCATCCGCATCGTGACGAGCACGTCGCCTGGCTGCCGTTGCGTCATCAGAAAACGAACGCCCGCCCGATCGTCGAGGTTGTGATTGCTTCTTGGCCGGAGGCGAAGCTCTTGCACGCCAGCCCGGGCGATGTCCACGCTGACGATGACGGTCACAACCGCAACGGCCATCGCAGCGGCCGTCCGAACACGATCGACCGTGATCGCCATCGCGATGTACAGCGATGGCAGCATCCAGAGCGAGAGGCGCTCCTCCAGGGGAACCAGGCCGAACCCGGCAAAGACGAACGCGGAGATCGGCACCGATACCAGCACGAGGCCGAGCGCTCTGTGATGACGAAAGGCAAGGGCCATTCCGGCGATGGCGGCGATCCAGAAAGCGGCCCAGAGACGCGTGCCGCCGGGGTTACGTGCGAGCGCGGGGAACCGGGAGCCGAACCACGCGAGTGTTTGCGTGACGCCTGCCTCCGCCGGTGGGAACGCATGCCACCAGTAGTCCTGGAGGCCCTTGTTGTGCAGGGTGAACTGCATCGATAGCCAGTAGTGCGCTCCGAAGGAGGCGACGAGCAGGAATCCCGGCAACATCGCCAGCATTGCCGTCCGTGCGCCCGCCCGCTGCCAGGTGACGACGAGGAGCGCCACCGCACAGGCCGGCGCGACAAACAAGGAGCCGTAGGCGAGCCAATGGCCAATGGTTGCGGCCAGCCACCACGCAAGCATCCTCCGTGACCGGATCACCGTCGCGTCCGTGGGAGGTTCGAGTGCCCACACCGCGAGAACGGGAAGCAACAGCCCGAACAGCGTGTCGCCGGAATAGTGTTTGGCTTCGAGGGGGAAGAAT
>JAMQPK010000069.1 GCA_023717525.1 Vicinamibacterales bacterium
CGGGTGCCTTTTTACGAAAAACGAAAAAAGGCACCCGACCCCTTTTTCGCTCCCAGCGCGCAATCAGTGTCGACTCGAGATCGGGAGACGCCTGCAGGCGTGCGTCTTCCTGTCCGATGTCGTGCAGCAAGTCGCTCAGCAACCGTTCTTCGTTGGTGTCAGACATGGCTTCCATACCTCCGGGCGCTCGTCCACGCCCATCGACGCTCGACAGCGTTGCAGGAGCAGTTGCCTTGCCCTGCTCAGCCTCGATCGAACCGTTCCTACTGGACAATCGACGATCGTCGCGGCGTCCTCGTACGACAGGCCGTTGAGCTCGCACAGGACAATCACTTCCCGATAGTGAACGGGCAGCTTGAGAATCGCATCGCGCAAGTCGCGCAACAACTGCGATCGGCACAAGTCCTCGACGGGGTCACTCGATGTGGCAAGAGCGGGCTCTTCGGCAAGGGCAGCCACGTCGACTTCGACGCGCGCGCGGTTTGATTTGTGCCGGCGCACAACGAGATGGCGAGTGATGCCGTAAAGGTAGGTGCTCAGCGTCGCGCGAGAAGCGTCGTAACGCGCCGCGTTCCTGGCCAGCGCGATGAAGACGTCCTGCGTAACATCCTCGGCGGCCTCTTTCGAGCCGAGCATCTGTCTGCTGAACCGGAAGACCGTGGACTGATGGCGCCGGAAGAGCGCCGCAAACGCGTCGCGGTCGCCTGACGCCATCCGCCTGACCAATTCGGCGTCCAATTCGTTCTCGACGGTGCTCACGGTTACCGGTGATTGGCCTGAGGGCATCGAAAAGTTCCACGAACGAGCCTTCAGACTCCATCGGAAGGGCGGCGGCCTGCCGTGCCGGGACCGCTCATCGCGGCTGCTGCAGGAATTCCTACCCCTCCAACGGCGTGAGCTGGCGGATTCTGCCACCTCAGGGTCGCTAGTCTTGAAAACGTGTGTGTGACGATGCTACCGTCGTCCGGCACGCGTCTCGCACTGGCAGTTGGTCATGCCCAGGCAGGAGCTGACGCTGGAAAGGCGAGTGCAGGCGCTTGAGAAGAGAATGTCCAGGCTGGAAGACCTGCCGGCACGTATGGACGCTGCGTTCGCGCGTTTTGCCAACGAGCTTGACGCGAAACTCGAGAAGCGCCTCGACGCACGTTTCAAAGCAGAAGGGGAGATGATGGACGAGCGCTTTGCGCAGGTCTACGCACACATGGACGAGCGCTTCGCCCAGGTCTACGCACGCTTTGACGCGGTTGATGCACGTTTCAGGGTGGTAGACGGACGTCTCGACGCAATGGACAATCGCTTCGACAGGATCGACGGCGAGCTGAGGATCCTGCGCGAGGGTATGAAGATCCTGCTCGAAAGAACAGCCTACTAGGCGCGCGCCGTCGCCGCTCGACTGTCTGCCCTCAGCCCTCCGCCCTCAGCCCTGTCGGGCGTCGCTGAGATCCATCGACGCTCTCCGATCTGCTGCCGCCACATGGCGTAGTACAACCCCTTCTGATCCACCAGCTCGTCGTGCCTGCCGGTTTCCACGATACGGCCGCGCTCGAGGACGTAGATGCGGTCGGCATGCAGGATGGTCGAGAGGCGATGCGCGATCAGCACGGTTATCGCGTCCCCCGCACTGGCAACGTCGCGGATGGTGTCGACGATCCCTTCTTCGGTAAGCGAGTCGAGCGATGACGTCGCCTCGTCGAAGACCAGAAGCTGCGGATGGCGAAGCAGCGCACGGGCGATCGACAATCGCTGCTTTTCGCCGCCCGAAACCTTCACGCCACCTTCGCCGATCACGGTGTCGAGCCCCTTCGATGCTCTCGCCAGCAGGCTGTCGCATGCGGCGCGGCGCAGCACGTCCAGGCACTCGGCGTCGCTCGCCTTCGGGTTCACGAACAGCAGATTCTCGCGAATCGTTCCAGAAAACAGCTGCGTGTCCTGAGTGACAAACCCGATTCGCTCGCGCAGCGTGTCGAGGTCGATCTGGTCGCTGGCGATGCCGTTATAAAGGATGCGGCCGGATCCAGGCGGGTACAGACCCACCAGCAGCTTGACCAGTGTCGTCTTGCCGGCCCCCGATGGGCCGACGAACGCGACCGTCTGGCCTCGTTTCGCGTCGAAGGTGATGTCGCTGACGGCTGGCGAGCTTGCCGACTGATGCTGGAACGTCACGGCATCGAACGCGAGCGTGCGCACGTCTTCGAGCGGGATTGGCTTCAGCGGCCTCGGCTCCGCGGGGATGTCGAGAATCCGCTGAAACACCTCCATCGATGCCTCGGTCTCCCGGTAGATGTTGATGATGTTGCCCAGTTCCTGCAGCGGCCCGAAGATGAAGAACGAGTAAATCCAGAGCGAGAAGAACTGTCCGACGGTGATATCGCGTCTGTAGATCAGGTACAGCATCAGAAACAGAATGCTCGTGCGCAGGAAGTTCACGCACGTCCCCTGGATGAAGCTGAGGCTCCGCAGGTACTTCACCTTCTTCAATTCGAGCTGCAGAATCTTGCCGGTCGTGGCGTTCAGCCGCGCGATCTCCTGCTGCCCGAGGCCCAGGCTCTTCACGAGTTCGATATTCCGCAGCGACTCGGTCGTCGAACCGGCCAGCGCCGTCGTTTCCGCCACGATGACTTTCTGAATGGTCTTGATCCGTTTGCTCAGCACCGAGCTGATGACGCCGAGCACCGGGACGGTCATGAAATACACAGGCGCAATGATCCAGTGCACGCTGAAGGCGTAGATCATCACGAAGACGATGCCCACGAGCGAGGTGAACAGGACGTTGATCGACGCCGAGATCAGCTTCTCGACGTCCGACCGGACCTTCTGCAGCCGGCCGAGCGTTTCGCCCGACCGCTGGTCTTCGAACACCGAATACGGCAGCTCCAGGGAATGCCGGATACCGTCGGAGTAGAGTTCCGCCCCGAGTCGCTGCGTGATGAGGTTGATGTAGTAGTCCTGAAAGTTTTTCGCGACGCGCGAAACGAAGGCGACGCCCACGGCTGCGGCCAGGAGCCTCAGGACGCCGCCAAAGAACTGCTGCGTCGTGTACTGCGAGAATTGCGTCGCGTATTCATCGATGACATACCGGAAAATCAGGGGATCGAGCAGGGAAAACACCTGATTGATGGTGGCAAGGAGGAGCGCCAGCGCGACGAGGCCCCAGTAGTGCTTCAGATACGAATAAAGAATGTTCATAAGATTTATGGCCTACGCCGTTGGATCTTAGTTCACCTGCGCGTATACTCGGATTTCAGGTCCCTGCCTCCAGTTTCAGGCTCGACAGAGCGCGAAGGAGACCACATGAACGCACCGGTCCCGCACGAAGCCCTCATTCGGATTCAGGTGGAATTCCTCGAAATGCCCGGCCTCAAGCTGACTGTCGATCAAATTGGCCGGCTGTGCGGTTTGCCGCACGACGTCTCGGAAGCCGCGCTGACGGGGTTGACGCTCAGCGGCTTTCTCCGCCGTGCCCAGGACGGCACGTTCCTGCGGTCGGGGGTTCGCGTGGTCCGTGATAGCCAATAGGCCATAGGCAATAGACGAGAGGCCGAGTCTATGGTCAATGGTCGCAAGTCTGTCGCCTCTCGCCTATCGTCTATCGACTAGTCGTCAAAAGTCGTCGAGCGTAAGCTTCGTATCCGCATCGTTCCACGCGTCCTCGTACTGCCGCTGTACCCACGCCGCATCGCTGTCCTTGCCCTGCTTCATCAGGCTCGCCTGCAGCCCGAAGAGCGATCGCGCGTTTCTCGGATGGCGATCGAGATCGTCGCGGAAGACGCGCTCGGCATCGGCGGCCTGGCTATTGGCGAGCAGGGCCGCGCCGAGCGATTCGCGCAGCGGATAGAACCAGACAGGCGGCTCGTCGTAAGGCAGCAGGTCAGCTGCGGCCACCGCGCGGCGCCACGACTGAATCGCGCGGCTCCCGTCGTTCTGCGCGGCGGCGATCCGTGCATCGAGCACGGCGCTTGCCACGTTCAGTACGGTGCGCGCGTCGGCGAGGCCCGTTCCGCCGAACAGCGCGGTATCCGGCACAGCGGCGATGGAAGCCGCGAGCGTTTTGCGCTCAGCGGCGGCTTCGTCGACTTTGCCTGTTTTCGCCAGCGCCACGCCTCGAGCGAAGTGATGCCAGGCACGCTGCACGGGACGATCTGCCGCTGGTTCGGCGAGCGCCAGCACATCGGCATGGCGGCCGAAGCGGAGTAACACCGAGACCGGTACGACGACCATCGACTCGACCATCGGCATCATCTGCGCGTGCGGGCTCAAATACTCCGCCACGCGATCGGCCGCCTGCCTGGCGTCGCCGAAGCGGCCTTGCATCATCCGTGAATCGACGAGGAAGTGTAGATTGTGCGAGTAGTACGCCATCCCATAGAACCCGTTGGGCGGCGCGGTCGCCAGATACTTGAGGTCGGCGGCGGCGCCGGCGGAGTTTGCCGCCGCGGCACCTGCGTGATCGCCGGTCCGCGCGAGGATGTGCGCGGGCATGTGGACCAGGTGGCCAGACATTTCCGCGAGTGTCGCGAGTCGCGTCGCACTTGGGAGCGCACGTCCCGGATTGCCCGAGGCCTCGACGGCGTGGATGTAGTAGTGGTTCGCCGCCAGGTGATTCGGTTGCCTCCTGAGCACCGACTCGAGGATGGCAAGGATGTGCGCGGTGTTCTGGTTGGGCTTGCCGCCGAGCGTCCACAATTTCCAGGGCGTCAGGTTCATCAGGCTTTCGGCATACAGCGTCGCGGCGTCGACATCATCGGGATACTTTTGAGACAGCGCTTCCATCGCGCGGCTGTACGCGCGTGCGAGCGCTGGACGGTCGGCCTTCGTGTCGGGCGAGTACCGCACGGCGAGCGCCGCGATGTACGCGCGCTCGACGTCGGGGCCCTGTGCCGCGAGCGACTTCGCTTTTTCGATGGCGTCGAACGCCTCCTTCGCGCGCGCATCATCGATGTCGAGGTTGTAGTTCGCGCCGAGCGCCCACGCGCGCCCCCAGTGGGGCATCGCGGCCGACGGATCGAGCTCCGAGGCGCGCTCGAACGAGCGAAGCGCCCACTCGTGGTTGAAGCCGAAGGCCTGCGCCATTCCGCGATCGAACTGCTGTTGCGCCTCCGGACTGCTGGTGCGTATTGGATGATGGTGGTACCCGACGCCCAGCTGGGCCGGCTCGGCCGGTGCGGTTGGTGTCTGCGACACCGGCTGCGCAGGCTGCGCGGGGCCGGAAGATGACGGGCTGCACGCCGTGGTGAACGTAAGTGCTGCCAGCGCCGCTGCAATGAATCGCATGCGCTAAACTGTCCCTCAACCCGCCCATGCTTTTCAAGAAGTCCGTCGCCCTGCTTGCGTTCGTCCTGCTGATCGCGGCGGGATCGTACGCCCAGCGGCGGGGCGGCGGAGGCTACTCCGGCATTCGCCGGCCGGAACCTAACAGCTTTACGGGATCGTTCACCTTCTGCCGCATCGCGTTTCGCACCGCGTATGGCGGGTATGGCGGTGGCTGGGGCGTTGACTATCCGCGCGCCGATCAGAATCTTCCTATTCGACTCTCGGAACTGACGAAGGCGGCAGTGAACTTCGACGAATCGGGCACGCCGCAGTATCTCGTCATCCAGGCGACAGAGCCCGAGCTCTTCAAGTGCCCATTTGTGGCCGTGACCAATCACGGACGCGCGTACTTCGGCCCGGAGGAGGTGGCAGCGCTGCGCGCCTATTTGCAGAAAGGCGGATTCCTCTGGGCGGATGATGCGTGGGGAACCGCGGCCTGGGATCATTGGGAGGCCGAGATTCGCAAGGTGCTGCCGGCGGCCGACTATCCGCTCGTCGATCTTCCCCTGAACCACAGCATCTTCCACACGCTGTTCGACGTGAAGCGGATTCCGCAGATTCCCAACATCGGCTTCTATCAGGGCAGCGGCGGGCAGACATCCGAACGGGGATACGACAGCGAGCACGCGCGCGCGGTCGCGATTCTCGATTCGCAGGGACGTGTGCTCGTGTTGACGACGCACAACACCGATTTTGGGGACGCGTACGAGCGGGAAAGCGACGACCCGTCGTACTTCTACAAGTTCTCCGTTGAAGGATACGCTGTCGGCATCAACGTCTTGCTCTATGCTATGACCCACTGATGGCGACGAAGGCAGGAGCTATACGCCCCTCGCGGCCGGAACTTACGCTGCACGGGCACGGCCGCTCTGGTCGTATAGCTCCTGCCTCCGTCGCCATGCGCCGGGGCAAATATTGAGGGAGCGCACATGATTTCACGTCGAGAGGCCATTCATCGGTTGGGCACCGCAGCAGGCGTGGCCGCATTCGTTCCACGCGCTGCGAGCGCGCAGGCTCCGGCACAGCCGGCGCGCGGCAATCCGCCGAGCGTCATCTCGAATCCGCCGCGCGATTTCACGCCCGGCGCGCAGCCGGTCACGTATCCCGATCCCGATATCATCACCATCGATCCGTCGTTCAACACGCTGCGCCTTGGCAACACACCGATTCAGCGGCTGTGGACCGGCGGCCTGTGGTGTGAAGGGCCCGCGTGGTGCAGCCAGGGCCGGTATCTGGTGTGGAGCGATATCCCGAACAACCGCCAGCTCCGCTGGCTCGAAGACGATGGGCGTGTCACGGTGTTCCGGCAGCCGTCTGGCAACAGCAACGGCAACACGTTCGATTTCCAGGGACGGCAAATCTCCTGCGAGCATTCGGGCCGGCGGGTCGTTCGATACGAGCACGATGGCGCCGTCACGATCCTCGCCGATTCGTGGGACGGCAAGCGGTTGAACTCGCCGAACGATCTCGCCCCGCATCGCGACGGGAGCATCTGGTTCACGGATCCGCCGTTTGGGGGCTCTGTGTATGAGGGCATGCCGGACGCCGCCGGCGGACCGAGCAATCCGCAGGGGCTGCTGAACGCGCGCGCCGGCCAGCCGGCGGGATCGGGAACGCTGAAGCGCGAGCTGCCGACCAACGTCTATCGGATCGATCCAGGCGGCCGTGTCGATCTCGTGATCACCGAGCAGCAAATGGGCGGCGGCGGCAACGGGATCTGTTTCTCTCCCGACTACAAGAAGCTCTATGTCGTCAGTCGCGGCGTTCAGGTGTTCGATATCACCGCCGACAACAAGCTGACGAATCAGAAATCGTTCGCCGACTTCATGGTCGACGGCATCCGCTGCGGCCCGGATGGCATCCGCACAGATGTTTACGGGAATGTGTGGGCGCCGAGCAACGCGGGAGCGAACCTCGGCTACAGCGGCGTTACAGTTTGGTCAGCGGACGCGAAACTGCTCGGCCGCATCCGCCTGCCGGAAGTCTGCGCCAACGTGACCTTTGGCGGACCAAAACGTAATCGGTTGTTCATGGCCGCGGGGCAATCTCTCTACGCTGTTTTTACCAACACTCAGGGTTCTGCACCAGGCTAGTACGTGTAGAATGGCTTTGCCTGAGCGCCCGCCCAGGTGGAGCAATTGAAATGGAACGCATCATCGTTCGCCGGGGACGCTTTCTCACCTACGAGCTGCTGCGAAGAACATTCGGCGGCGATCCGAATATCGAGATCATCTGGGATCGCCGGCGCGTGGAAAGTTCCGTGACTGAAGGCGGCCCACACTCCAACAGGCGCGGACGATTGCCGGATCAGTGGTTTCGTCTCGATTATCTCTTCACGAATGCTGCGCCTGGCGGTTTTCAGCCGCGCGCTCAGCCGGAACCGGCGGCTGTCGGTCACGAGAAGCCAGCAACTGAATGACGCGCGTGTTGATCGTCGACGACAGTCCTTCGGTGCTTCGCATTCTCCAGTTCGTGTTTGAAAGCGCGCAGTACGCCGTCACCACGGCCACGGACGGAGCTGAAGGCCTCCAGAAGATCGGTGAGCAGCTGCCAGATGTCGTCGTCACCGACAGCATCATGCCCGGCATGGACGGCTTTGCGTTCGTACGGAAGCTGAAAGAGCAGCCGGACACGCGCGCCATCCCTGTCATCATGCTCACCTCGGAAGAGCCCACGGAATCCTTAAGCCCTGATTCGGCACCGCATGCGTTCGTCAAGAAATCGGCCGACTTCGCGCCGCTTCTAAATAAGGTGAGCGAGGCGCTGGCCGCGCGTTGAGCGTGTTCTGTCGCGGGAACGGTGTGTCGAAGTCGTAATGACGCTAACTCACTTGTTTTGAGTTATTTACACGGCAAGGCCAATTCGGCGTGTTCCAGGCTGGCACGGCGGCGAGTAATCAACCCAGGTCGCAAATCCGATAACTCCAGTGGGCACAGATACTTATTGTCGCGAGTGGTCCGCGGACCGGACTTTGCTCACTACCGGGGCGACTCTCTGTGTGTACCTACGAAAAGGTAATCACAGAATTCTCTAAGGAGACCGACAGATGCGCGTCGGAAAGCTGATAACTGCAGCCGCGTTCGTATGGGTTGGGTCGATGGTCGTCTACGCCGGGCACCAGGAAGATCGGAGCCCCGACCGCAACCTGAACGATCGGCTTGAGAAAGTGTTGAAGCGCGAAGGCTTCACGGGTGAAATCCAGTTCCAGCTCGAGCAGCGGCTTGGCCGCCGCCTCGACCAGGATCTCGTGAACATCGGGCGCCAGCTGTGGTTCGACCCGATTCATTCGCTGCACCACGACAACACGTGCGCCGGGTGCCATTCACCCACGAACGGATTCGGCGACACGCAGTCGATTGCGATTGGCGTCGACAACAACAACAAGGTTGGCCCGAGCCGGAAGGGGCCGCGCAATCAGCGCCGGTCACCGCTTGTTATCAACACTGCGTTCTTTCCGAAGCTGATGTGGAACGGGCGCTTCAGCGCCATACCCAAGCCGGGACAGTTGCTTGGCAATCCGTTCACGAACAAGTACGGATTCGAGTTCCCGCTGCCGGAAGGCACGACGATGTTCCCGCCGAACGATCCGCTCGCCCTGCACTTGTTGCACGCGCAGGCCCACATCCCTCCGACCGAACTGGTCGAGGTTGCAGGGTTCACCGGCGTGTGCCCCGACGGCGTTGCGGGGCCGGGGATTTTCCAGGAGCAGTGCCAGTTCGACAACGGCAAGGGCGAGGTTGTTCCCGAGCCAGACGGTTCGGGCTTCCGGAATCAGCCGATTCGCGATCAGGGCATCGCGCTTCTCAACGACGTCCCGAAGTACCGCCGTCTGTTTGCGCAGGTGTATCCGAGAGTGGCACGCGGCGCGCCCATCGACTTCAAGATGTTCGGCCGGGCGATTGCCGAGTTCGAGTTCTCGCTCACGTTTGCGGACGCGCCGATCGATCAGTTCGCGAGAGGCGATCGCCGCGCGATGACGACGGAAGAGAAGCGCGGGGCACTCGTGTTTTTCGGCGTTGGCCAGTGCGTGGAGTGTCATGCGGTGAAGGGCAAGTCGAACGAGATGTTCAGCGACTTCGAGAACCGGGTTGCCGGTATCGTGCAGCTCGCGCCGCAGATCACCGACCACGGCAAGAGCAACATGGTGTATGACGGTGAAGGCGCCAATGAGGACATTGGGCTTCAGCAGGTGACTGGTTTGGATAGCGACCGCTACAAGTTCCGGACGGCGCCGCTGCGCAACATCGGGTTGTCGCCGGCGTTCTTCCACAACGGGGCGTTCACCGACCTCGAAAAGGCGATTCGGTATCACATCAATCCCGAAGTGCAGGGACCGCGCTATAACCCGGTTCGTGCGGGCATCGCGCGAGATCTGGCCATGTCGCCGCGTGGGCCTCTGCAGCCGGTGCTCGACAGGCTCGATGACAAGCTGCGCGGTGGCATCGACTTGTCCGACGACGAAATCCAGGACGTGACACAGTTTGTCAAAACCGGCCTCCTGGATCGGCGTGCCCGGAAGGAAAACCTTTGCGGCTTGGTCCCGAAGACGCTTCCAAGCGGGCTGCGCCCGCTCGAATTCGAAGCGTGCCACTTCCCAAGCCATCGATAACAGGCGAAGGGCTGGGAGAACCCGGGTTCTCTTAGCCCTCCGCCCTCCCCCGGCCCTCAACCTAGCCCTAAGCCCTTAGCCCTAAGCCCTCCCAGGGATGTACTGATCCGGCACAGTTCTGCCGATAACGAGTGCAGCGACAGCCCTGCCTTGCACGGCGTGGTGTCCTAATTTTGAAGGAGTTGAGTATGAAGCGAGTGCTTTTGCTGGTGGTGATGGTCGCCGTCGCCGCCGCTCGTCCCGCGTGGGCGCAGCAGAACGACATCGCAGCCCTGCGGGCCGAGGTTGCGAAGCAGCAGGCGGCCATCCAGTCCTTGCTGCAGCGTATCGATGCGCTGGAGAAGCAGCAGGCCGGCTCGTCGACGCAGGCGCTTCAGGATGTGTTGAAGGCGCAGGAAGACGAGGTGACGTCAATCCGTGAAACGATGAACAGCAAAGTGAATCTGAACGGGTACTACAATTTCAGATTCTTCACCGACGGCTCGGAGACGCCTACCGCGTTTCAGCAGCATCACCTCGGCTTGCTGCTCGGCAAGCAGCTCGGCAAGTTCAATTTCCTGATGGAGCTCGAGCTGCAGAACGTGCCGCACCATCCGGAGATCTCGGCTGAAATCGAGCCGCACGCGGCCGAGGAAACCACTGCGGAGTCCGACATCAGCGGCGAGGGGCAGGTCGCCGTCGAGAACGCGTGGATGGAATACAATCACAATCACTTCCTCGGCGTCCGGCTCGGCAAGCAGCTGTCCCCGCAGTATTGGTGGCAGAATCACTATCCGAACCTCACCTATTCAACCGACGCGCCGATTTATCTGCGCGAACTGTTTCCGGCAGAGCTGGTTGGCGTGATGGTGCAGGGATCGGCCGTCAAGCCGACGAGCTCGTCGGAGGTAGGGTTCGGCTACAAGTTCTACATCGCAAACAACAACTTCGAAGGCAACAGCCGCAGCGATCTCCGCGACGGCAAGGCCTGGGGCGGCCGCGTCCAGGTCAAGTTGCCCACTGGCGGAATCCTGAAAAAGTTCGATGTGGCCGGTGATTTCTATCTCGGACAGACTGGCCTGGTGACCAACGAGCTGGTCGAAGATCACGTCAACGGCTTCGAAAGCCAGATCGAAATCTCGCGGTTCCTGTTTCAGACCGAATACGCGCGCGGCACGTCGCAAGGGCAGGTACGTACGGGATACTACGTGCAGCCGGCGGTGCGCATTTCCGACGACTGGTTGACGTTCTACCGCGTCGAAGAGCTCGTCAGCCCGCGTATTTTCACTGCCGAGCGGCGTCATCTGGCGGGCATCAACTATCGTCCGTTCCCGCAGATTGCGCTGAAGGGCGAGTGGTATCGGTCGATACCGCTGGAGCAGGACTTTACGGAATCGGAAGAGGAGCACAAGCCGTTCAACGGAATCGCGCTGGCGGCAGTGTTTTTCTTCTAAAGGAACATGGGACGGCGAATCGCGATTGCCTGGGCGCTGGTGTGCCTGTTGACGGTGTCAACCGTGCTCACGTCCGCCCTGAATCAACCTCCGCCATTCGTCGTCATCGTGAACAAGTCGAATCCGGCGAAAGTGCTGACGGTCGCGGAGTTGCGGCGGATCTTCATGAAGCAGTCGCGCATGTGGCCGCATGCCGAAGCCATGGTGCCGGTGGACTGGGATGGCACGACCGACATCCGGCAGGCCTTCTGCAAGATTGTGATGAACCGATCGGTCCGCGAAATGGCAGAGTATTGGGTGCAGCAGAGCATGACGCAGGGTGTCACGCCCCCCTCGACACAGAGGTCGGCGCTTGCGGTGATGCGCTTCGTCGCCAGCGTCCCCGGCGCGATTTCGTATGTGCCCCCAAGCCAGGTCGACGACACGGTGGCAGTGATCAAGATAACTGGACTCAATTGATCGATGACTAAGCAGATAGCTGATCACCTCAAGATCCGGAGCGCCAGCGACGGCAGCGCATGGGGGTGGGGCCCCATGCGGATTAAGTAATGGCTATTCGCCTCAGTATCCGCTGGCAGCTGGCGCTTGTGTCTGTGGCGCTGGCGCTGCTGCCGATTGCGGTCGTGGGATTCGCCGGCTACAGGACTGCCCGCGCGGCGCTCCAGGAGCGCATCAGCTTCAATCTTCAGACGCTTGCCTCGCAGAGCGACGAAAAACTCGAGCGGCTGCTGCTCGATCGGCAGCAGAACCTCACCGTCTGGTCGCAGCTCGGCTTCATGCGCGATGACGCGGTGACGAGCGACACCGACGGGCGCATCCTGCAGTTTCTGCAGGAAGCCAAGAAGAACGCCGACCTCACGCAGGAATTCTGGGTAGCCAGCGGCGCCGGCACGGTCATCGCGTCGACCCTGCCCGCGCTGCGCGGACGCGAAGTGGGCGATCGCGAATGGATGGCGGCCGCCCGCCGCGGCGAGGTATGGGTTGGCAACCCCGAGATGCAGGATCTGACGGGTCGTGTCGGCATGCCGATGGCGGTGCCGCTGCGCGCGACGTTCGATCGCAGCAAGGTCGTCGGCGTCATCGTGCAGGTGCTCGACTGGCCCAAAGTGGTCGAGCTACTGCACGGCGTGCAGGTGGTCCCCGAAGGGCAGGACGAGCGTGGATATCTTCTGCTGGTCGACAGCCGTGCGGCGATTCTGGCGGCGCCGCGATTCGTCGCCGGATGGGAATCGGGACGAACGCGCCTGAGCACACTCGGACTCGAGGGGCTCGATCGCATTGTGAACACCACCTCTGGCAGCGGCATGCTCGCGGTGCGCGATTCCGAGTACCTCGTCGGCTTCGCCACGAGCGGCGGCAAGAAGCCGTACCTGCCCGATATCTGGCGCACGGTACTGTTGATGCGCACCGACGTGGCGTTCGCGCCGCTCAGGCAGTTGCTGTTGACCATCGTGCTGCTGTCGGTTGTGATCGCCTCGCTGGCCGCTGCGGCGGCTGTGTACTGGGCGACGCAGTTCTCGCGTCCCATTGCGGCGCTCGTGCCGTTCCTGCGGTCGGTGGCCGGCGGCGACTTGTCGAAGGGGTTTACGGTCGACCGGCACGACGAGCTCGGCATGCTGGGGAATGCGGCCAACGACATGGCGGCGCAGCTGCGGAGCCTGCTTCAGGATTTGCAGCAGGCCTCGGCCCAGATTACGGGCGCTTCCACGCAGGTGCTGACCGCTGCCGAGGATCACGCATCCGGATCGATCGAGCAGGCGGCGTCGATCGCGCAGGTGACGGCGACGATGGAGGAGCTGACCACCACGGCCAAGCAGATCGCGATGAGCGCAACATCGGTGGAGAAGATTGCCGACGACAGCGCGCAGGCGGCGCACGCCGGGTACGACTCGGTCGGCGAAGCGCTCGAAGCGATGGAGAAGATCCGGCGCCGCGTCGCCGACATTTCCGGAAAGACGCTGCTCCTCGGCGAGCGATCGCAGCGGATCTCGGAGGTCCTGAACCTCATCAAAGACATCGCGGGCGAAATTCATCTGCTCGCCGTCAACGCGGCCATCGAATCGGCTGCTGCCGGCGAGCACGGGAAGCGCTTCGCGGTTGTCGCCGGAGAAGTCCGGCGACTGGCTGAACGCACGCGCGAGTCGGCAGAAGAAATCAAGAGCATCGTTGGAGAGATTCAGTCCGCCACGAACACGTCCGTGCTGGCGACCGAGCAGGGCGTGAAGGAAGTGGAGAACGGTGTCTCGCTGGCGACTCGCGCGCGCGGCAGCTTGGAGGAAATCATCCAGATGGTCGATCGCACGACGCAGGCCATCCGGCAGATCACGTTCGCGACGCAGCAGCAGCAGAGCGCGAGCGAACAGATCGTGCAGACAATGCGCGAGGTCGCCGAGGTGACGCGGCAGGCCGCAGCCGGCATGAAGCAGTCGGCCAATTCCGTCGGCGAGCTGAACGTGCTCGCCGATCAGTTCAAGACCAGGATTCGTGAGTTCAAGCTGTGACGGCCGAGCCCGCGGACACGCAGGATTCTGAAGCGCCGCCGCGCCCGGATCCGACGCCGTATCTCGGATTTTTTCTGGCCGACGAACTGTACGGCGTGCCGCTCGATCAACTCCGCGAAGTGGCCCGCCTGTCGCACTTGCGCCGCGTGCCGGGCGCGCCGGCCGGCGTGGCCGGGCTGGTGAATCTTCGCGGCGAAATTCTCTGCGCGCTCGACGCGCGCACGATTCTCGCGTCGGCGCCGCGCGAACATTCCGAGACGCCGTTTGTCGTGGCGCTTCGCGGATTCAAGGACCCCATCGGGCTGGTGGTCGATTCGATCTCGGACATCTACTCGGTGTTTCCGGACGAAATCGGTCCCGCGCCGGTTACCTGGCCCGCCGAGCGCGCGGTGTGCTGCATCGGCACGGCTGCTGTCCCCGCTGGTCTCATGGGACTGCTCGATCTGAACCGGCTCATCAAGGTATGACCTTCGACACCTCCGCGTTCGTCGGCAAATTCGTCGAGGAAGCGCGCGATCGCCTGAAGGCGCTCGGCGAGGCGCTGCTGCGCCTCGAGCAGGCCATCGCGGCGCCCGAGAGCGCTGCCGGCGCCGGACGCGCAGCGGCGATCGACCAGGCGATGCGCGAGGCGCACAGCATCAAGGGCTCGGCGCTGATGCTGGGATTTACCGATATTTCGCAGGTGTCGCACGTGCTCGAGGATTTGTTCGTGGCGGCCAAGCGCGGCGCGGCATTGGTCGATGGCGCCGGGTTCGACGTCGTGTTCGGTGCGGTCGACGTGCTGTCGACGCGCATCGAGCAGCTGGCGCGCGGACAGGTCGAGCCGATGGAAGTCGGCGAGCTCGGACAGAAACTGAAGGCGCTGCTGGGCGTTGAGGAACAAAGGGGTCGGGTACCTTTTTCGACCTCGGTCGACGAAAAAGGCACCCGACCCCTTTCCCAGACCCCGGTTCCGGCGACCCTCCGCGTTCCCATCGAGAAACTCGATCGCCTCACCCACCTGGCGCCAGAGCTTGTCGTCCAGAGCCTGAAGGCGTTCGAGCGGCACACCGAACTGCGAAGACTCGAGCGCATCCTCAGTCGTCTGCGCGATCGCGTGCGCGAGGCTCGCCTGACCCCCGATTCGCCGATGGTCGATCGCGGGGCCCAGCTGGCCGAGTATGCCGACGGCCTCGACCTGCTCACGCGCCGGGTACGCGAGTTTCTCGTCGAGTTCAGCGACGATCGCGTCCGCCTGAATCTCATCACCGAAGAGCTGCGCCAGAACGTCATCGAGCTCACCATGTTGCCGGTCGCCACGGTGGTCGACGCGTTTCCTCGCGCCGTCCGCGACCTGGCACGCACCTTCTCCAAAGAGGTCGAGCTCACGCTCCGCGGGCGCGAGACGGAGCTCGACAAGAAGATCATCGAGCAGATATCCGAGCCCCTCACGCACTTGATTCGGAACGCCGTCGACCATGGGCTCGAGACCCTGGCCGACCGCGAACGGCTGAAGAAGAACCCTGTCGGACAGATGGTGCTGTCGGCCGAGCAGCAGGGTAATCGCGTGCTCATCAGCCTTCGCGACGATGGGCGAGGCATCGATCCGGCTGTGCTTCGCGCCGCCGCAAAGCGGCTGAACATCGCTCCGCCGGCAGAGCTCGACCGCTGGTCGAACGAAAAATTGCTCGATCTGATTTTTCAGCCTGGCTTCAGCACGCGGGCCACCGCCACCGATGTGTCCGGACGCGGCGTCGGCATGGACGTCGTCCGCAGCGTCGTCGAGCGCCTGGGCGGCGCCG
The DNA here is from genome assembly GCA_023717525.1 of Vicinamibacterales bacterium. Taxonomy (GTDB): domain Bacteria; phylum Acidobacteriota; class Vicinamibacteria; order Vicinamibacterales; family JAMQPK01; genus JAMQPK01. Next base: position 15,635 of record JAMQPK010000069.1, read on the forward strand.
TGCGTGTGCAGTCGGAGCTCGGGCGCGGCACGACCGTTACGCTGAACCTGCCGCTGTCGCTTGCGCTGCTGCGCGTCGTGCTGGTCGAAGCCGGCGACGAGCTGTTTGCATTTCCAACGGCCGCTGTCCGCCGCATCATCAACCTCGGTCCTGAAGAGCGTAAGCAGCTCCAGGACGATCCGTTCCTGAACGTGGATGGGGAAGCCATTCCGGTCGCCCCGCTGTCGATGCTGTTGGCGCTGCCGGGACCGCTGCCCGGCGCACGGCAAAGCGTGCTGCTCGCAGAGACCAGTGAGGGCCGCTTCGGGCTGCTTGTGGATGCGGTGCACCAGGAGCAGGAGTTGGTGTTCAAGGAACTGAAGGGGCCGCTCAGAAATCAGCGTACGTTCACGGGCGCGGCGCTGCTCGGAAACGGCGACATCGTGCCGATTCTCGACGTCCCCACGCTCTTCGACATGGTGTCGCGCGCGCCGTCGATGCAGGCCTCGCCGGTTATTCCGCGGCGCGTCGCTCTTCGAGCGGCGCGCGTGCTGGTCGTCGACGATTCGCTCGTGGCGGGCGAGCTGCAGAAGAACATCTTGCTCGCGGCCGGCTACGAGTCGGATATTGCGCAGGATGGCGTCGAAGCGCTCGAGATGCTGAGCCAGAAGGCATGGGATCTGGTCATCGCCGACGTCGACATGCCGCGGATGAACGGCTTCGAGCTTACCGTTCGCCTGCGCGCCGACGAGACCCACCGCGAGACGCCTGTCATCATCGTGACCTCGCGCGACTCGATGGAAGATCGGCGCCGCGGTTTCGAAGTAGGTGCCGATGCATATGTGTTGAAGCGCGAGTTCGATCAGACTCAGCTTCTGGACACCGTCCGGCGGCTCCTTGGGCGCGGCGTGGCGTCGGGCAGTCGAGGCACGTATGCCTGAGCAGGCGCTGTCCATCCGGACGCCCGTGCGTGTCCTCGTCGTGGACGACTCGGCTGTCGTCCGCGAGGTGTTGCAGTCGCTGCTCGAGTCCGATCCCGATATTCGAGTGGTCGGCCACGCGACCAACGGCACCGAGGCCGTCGAGATGACGGCCACGCTTCGCCCCGATCTCGTCACGATGGATCTGATGATGCCCGGCATGGACGGGATGGAGGCCACCAGGCGGATCATGGCGCGCCATCCAACGCCGGTGCTGTTCCTGAGCGCGTACTTCGGCGGCGAGGGGAAATATTCCCGTGCCGACGCGATTGCGGCTGGCGCGCTCGACATCATGGAAAAGCCGACGCTCATTCCCGACTGGCGGTGGCGCTCGGCGGCAGGACCGCTCATCAGGAAGGTGAAATCGCTGTCGACGGTACCGGTCATCGCTCACATTCACGGTGCCCGGCGCCTGCTCGCGCAGGAAGAAGGGCAGGTCGAATCGTTCGCGGGGCCCGCAGCCGATGTCGTGGCAATTGGCGCGTCGTCCGGCGGCCCGCGCGTCATCGAGGAGATTCTGTCGAATCTCCCGGCGACGTTTGCCCTGGGTGTGCTCGTCGTTCAGCACATGACCGACGGGTTCACGATGAGCATGCTGCGCTGGCTGCAGGAACGATCGCCGCTTCCGGTGAAGGTGGCAGAGGACGGCGACACCATTACGCCGCGGCGCGTGCTGTTTACCCCGGAAACCGCACATATGGTCGTCACGCTTGGCGGCCGCATCCATCTTTCCGACGGCGAGCCTGTGAACGGTCACCGGCCGTCGATCGACGTGCTGTTCAGCTCGCTGGCAAAAGTATACGGCGCGCGGTCGGCCGGTGTGTTGCTGACAGGGATGGGCGCAGACGGCGCTGCGGGGCTGTTGACGATTCGCCAGTCCGGCGGCGTCACGATGGTGCAGGACGAGCGGACGTCGGCCGTGTTCGGCATGCCGAGGGCAGCCATCGAGCTGGGTGCGGCGCAGCAGGTGCTGCCGCCGTCCGGCATCATTCGAAGCTTGAACGCACTGCATGTCGAGCGCGTGCGTTCGTTGATCTGACGAGGGCGATGGATCACGTTCTTCAACTCCGCGATCTCATAGAGGAGCGCTGCGGGCTGCACTTCGACGACGGCCAGCGCGCGTCGCTCGCGGCGTCGCTCGAAGCGCGGATGCAGCAGCTTGGGCTCGAGCGTGTTGACGACTACTACGCCAAGCTGCTGAACGCTGGAGGGACGCCGTCGGCCGAAGCCGAGTTCCGGCAGCTAGTCAATCTCGTCACGATCACCGAGACCTGCTTTTTCCGTGATGCGGCGCAGTTCCGCATGCTGCGCGAGCAGATTCTGCCGGAGCTCATGCAGAAGAGCCCGAAAACGGTGCGCATCTGGAGCGCAGGCTGCTCGAGCGGTGAAGAGGCCTATTCGATCGCGCTCACGCTGTGGGAGATGGGCGCGTACCTTGCCTATCCAGACTGTAAGTTCGAGATTGTGGGCACCGACATCAATACTGCAGTGCTCGAGGCCGCGCGGACTGGCGCCTACTGCGTTCGCGCGCTTCGGAATGTCGACGGGAGCCTGCTGAAGCGTCATTTCCAGCAGGATGGCGGCCAGTTCGTGCTCGACGAGGAGATCCGGCGGCGGGTCGCCTTCGAGCAGGGTAACCTCACGCAGATGCCGATGCCGTCGACTGGCGTGCAGGATGTCGTATTCTGCAAGAACGTGGCGATCTACTTCAAACCCGACATCGCGCTCCGTCTCGTTCAGGGGCTGCACGACACGATAGCCGAGGGCGGGTATCTGTTGCTCGGTCACGCGGAGTCTTTGTGGCAGGTATCTGACGGTTTCGAGCTGGTGGGCCATAGCGGCGCATTCTGTTATCGGAAGGGGAAAAGGGCCCTGGCGCCCGTTTCGATCGCGTCCCTCGAAAGAGGAACCCGACGCCTTTCTCCTGATGCGTCTTCCGAACAGTACGACGACTGCCTCGCGGCGTTCCGCGCGGGCGAATGGGACGAGGCCGAGGCGGGCCTTCGCGCGCTGCTGCGATCGGCGCCAACCTTTGCGCCCGCACGGCTGCTGCTCGGTGGTGTGTACGCGCACAGCGGCCGCTACGACGAAGCGGCCGACGAGGCCGAGTCGTTACTGAAGCTCAGCGATCTCGAAGCGAGAGCCCATCTGCTGCTCGGGATGGTCGCCTCGCGCCAGCACCGGGTCGACCACGCCATGCAGTCGCTGCGCCGGGCGCTTTACCTGGACGACTCGCTCGCGCTTGCGCATTTCTGGCTCGGCAACCTGTATCGCGATCGCGGCGATCTCGTGCGCGCGTGTCACGAGTACGACAGCGTCGTGCGCGACTGGGATCGCCACACGCTCGATCTCACCGAGGAATTCGCGTCGGACTTGACCGTCGAGCAGATTGTCGGCTTCTGCCGCGACAGCTCGCACCGCCTGCAACGCCAGGGGGAAGTCGCCGGAACATGGCCGTAGAAGCCGCCAACGAAGTCCATCGGCACCTGCGCGGGCTCGAGGCGCGAGGATCAATCGGGCTCGTTACGCAACTGATCGAAACCATGATGAGCGAGAGCTCATCGCAAATGGCGGCCGTCCGAAGCG
>JAMQPK010000191.1 GCA_023717525.1 Vicinamibacterales bacterium
AGAACAATCAGGATTTCTGGGATCCCGAATTCGACCGTGGGCCGTCGAGCCTGAACGCCCACACGACCTTCGCAAAGAGCTTCGACCTCGGCGGCGGACGGCGCGTACAGGCTCGCTTCGAGGCCTTCAACGTGCTGAACAAGAAGAACTACAACAACCCGCAGCAGGCCATCAACAACGTGAACTTCGGCAGAATCACCGGCGCCAGCGGGTCACGTGCGTTCCAGTTCGGCGTCCGGTTTACGTTCTAGAGAGCTCTCAGGCCATGGTCGCCCGCGCGCTGAACGCGGGCGACCCGCACTTCCAGAGCACCTCTCCAATTCTTCTCAGGAAACACCACCTAAGTTGTTGGGGGGAGGCGACAAATCGCGACAACCCGTACTGCCTTGGGCTGGTATAGTTGAAGGACTCGTTTTCATGAAGCGGCGTTGGATCTTTCGCGCGATCGGGCTTCCGGCTCTGCTCCTTGCGGCGGCGGCCTATGTGCAGGCGCGTCCGCAGCAGGCGCCCGCCACGAGTGTGCCCGTTCCGTCGGCTTCAGCCGACCGTGTTGTGCTCGAGAAGTACTGCGTTGGCTGCCACAACGAAAGGACCCGGCTGGGGAATCTCGTCCTCAGCACGCTCGACGTGACCAATCCTGGCGCCGAACCCGAGCGGTGGGAGCTGGTCGTCCGCAAGCTGCGCGCACGTGCGATGCCGCCGCCAGGACGCCCGCGACCCGACGAAGCGGCGTACGGCGTGCTCATCTCGCATCTCGAAGCCTCGCTCGATCGAGCCGCGGCGGCTAACCCCGACCCGGGGCGCACAGATACCTTCCGCCGGCTGAACCGGACCGAATACCGGAACGCGATTCGCGACCTCTTGAACGTGGACATCGACGTCGAAACGCTGCTGCCCAGCGACGACTCGAGCCACGGGTTCGACAACATCAGCGTTGGCGGGCTGTCGCCGATGCTGCTCGAGCGGTATCTGTCGGCCGCTCAGAAGATCAGCCGGCTGGCAGTGGGCACGCCGGTGCGCTCGGCCGGGGCCGAAACGGTCATTCTTCCGGCCGATCTTACGCAGGAAGATCACTTCGACGGCCAGCCGTTCGGCACGCGGGCCGGCGCGATCGTGCGCTACACGTTTCCCGCCGACGGCGACTATCAGTTCGAGCTTCGCCTGACGCGCGATCGCAACGAGCTGATAGAGGGGCTTACCGAACCGCACCAGATAGAGGTCAGCATCGACGGCGTGCGCCAGCAGATGTTCACATTGACCCCGCCGCCGCGCAACGGCCCTGTGGATCCCGTGGCGCCGCAGTATGCGCCCGAGCAGGCGGCCGATTCGCATCTCAATTTCCGCACTCGTGTCACGGGCGGGCCCCATCTCGTCCAGGTGGCGTTCTTGAAGAGACCGTCGGCCCTTGTCGAGACCGAGCGGCAGCCCTATCTCGCGAGCTTCAACAGCGATCGCACGCCGCGCACGCAGCCGGCGCTGTACAGCGTGTCGGTAGCGGGACCGTTCAATCAAACGGGCATCGGCGACACGCCGAGCCGGCATCGCATCTTCACCTGCCGCCCGGTGGCGTCAACGCGCGGATCGGCGTCGGGCAACGAGACGTCCTGCGCGCGCAGCATTCTGACCGCGCTCGCCCGGCGCGCCTATCGCCGTCCTGCGACCAACGAAGAAGTGCAGACGCTCGTTGATTTCTACAAACAGGGCCGGGCCGACGGCAGCTTCGAGCAGGGTGTCGAGATGAGCCTGCGCGCGATGCTGACGAGCCCGGCGTTTCTCTTCCGCATCGAGCGCGAGCCCGAGACGGTCCGTCTCAAGGCGGACACCAGCGCAGGTTCGCGCGCGGCTTCAGGAGCTGCCTATCCGATCAGCGACCTCGAACTGGCGTCGCGGTTGTCGTTCTTCCTCTGGAGCAGTATTCCGGATGATGCCCTGCTCGACGCCGCCGTGAAGGGCCGGCTCGATGAATCGGCCGTGCTCGAGCAGCAGGTGCGACGGATGCTCGCCGATCCGCGCTCGAGCGCGCTCGTGAACAACTTCGCCGCGCAGTGGCTCTACCTGCGCAACCTCGACAGCCAGAAGCCCGATAATCGTCTGTTTCCCGATTTCGACGACAACCTGCGGCAGGCGTTCCGGCGCGAGACCGAGATGTTGTTCGAGAGCGTGATAAGCGAAGATCGCAGCGTGCTCGACCTGCTGCGCGCCGATTACACGTTCCTCAACGAGCGCCTGGCGAAGCACTACGGCATTCCGAACGTTTACGGCAGCCACTTCAGGCGCGTCGAGCTCGGCAGAGATCACGTGCGCGGCGGACTGCTCGGCCAGGGCAGCATCATGACGGTCACCTCCTACGCCAATCGCACATCGCCGGTGAAGCGCGGCAAATGGATTCTCGAGAACCTGCTCGGGACGCCCGTGCCGTCGCCTCCGCTGAACGTGCCGCCGCTGCCCGAGAACAGCCCGGGCGCGAAAGCGTTGAGCGTCCGCGAGCGGATGGTCGAGCACCGCAAGAATCCAGCCTGCGCCAGTTGTCATCAACTGATGGATCCGGTGGGATTGGCGACCGAAAACTTCGACGCGATCGGACGTTGGCGCACGCAGAGCGAAGCGGGCACGCCGGTCGACGCTTCGGGCGGACTTCCCGACGGCAGCAAGTTCGACGGCGCCATCGGCCTTCGCGAGGCCGTGCTGAGCCGGCCCGAACTGTTCGTGACGACGATGACCGAGAAGTTGATGATCTACGCGCTGGGCCGCGGCCTCGAGTACTACGATGTGCCGTCGGTGCGTGCGATCACCAGCGGTGCGCGGGCCAAAGACTATCGGTTTTCTTCCGTCGTGCTGGGGATTGTGAACAGCACGCCGTTCCGAATGAGGAGAGCCGCGGCGCTGGGCGCGGGGGCCCAGCAAGCGGCGCACGAGTAGACAATAAGGAGAAGATCATGATCGTGACCAGACTGGCGTTGCCGCGGCGGACGTTCCTGCGTGGCATGGGCGCGGCGCTCGCGCTGCCCATGCTCGACGCGATGGTGCCCGCCTTTGGCGGCCTCAAAGCCGCGGGCAGGCCGGTGACGCGGCTGGGGGTGGTCTACATTCCGATGGGATCGAACATCGCGGAATGGACCCCGAAACAGGAGGGCCGCCTCACCGAACTGTCGCCCACGCTGGCGTCGCTGACGCCGTTCCTGAACCAGCTCACGGTGCTGAGCAACCTCGAGTTGAGGAACGCGTATTCGACGGGCAACCACGCCACGGCAAACTGCACGTTCCTGAGCGGCGTGAAGGCGAAGATGACCGAAGGGTCCGATTACGAGATGGGCGTCACGGTTGATCAAATCGCCGCGCGGTCGCTCGGCAAGGACACGCAGCTGCCGTCGCTCGAGCTGGCCACCGACTTCAACTACGTGGTCGGCAACTGCGACAACGGGTTCAATTGCGTGTATATGAACACGCTCGCATGGTCGGGCAAGACGACGCCCCTTCCGACCGAAGCCAATCCGCGCGTGGTGTTCGAACGGCTGTTCGGCGACGGCGGATCGGCGGCCGACCGCAAGGCGGAGCTGCGCAAGAACGGCAGCATCCTCGACTGGGTCACCGAAGACATGGCGCGCCTGGGCCGGAAGCTGGGCCCGAGCGATCGCGGGCGCGTCGACGAGTACCTCGACACGCTGCGCGAGGTCGAGCGGCGCATTCAGAAGGCCGAGCAGCTCGACGGCGACGCGCTGCCGGAAATGCTGACGCGGCCCGTCGGGGTGCCGTCGGACTGGGAAGAGCACGCGAAGCTCATGTTCGATCTGCAGGTGCTCGCGCTGCAGGCCGACATCACGCGTGTCATCACGTTCCAGCTGGCCCGCGAGGTGAGCACACGGACGTATCCGCAGATCGGCGTCCCGGAGCCGCACCATGCGACCTCGCATCACCAGAATTCGCCCGAGAAGCTGGCCAAGCTGGCCAAGATCAACGCGTATCACGTCTCGCTCTTCGGCTACCTGCTCGAGAAGCTGCAGGCGACCAAGGATGGCGACGGAACACTCCTCGACAACACGCTGTACCTGCTGGGCAGCGGCCTCGGCAATCCCGACGTGCACGATCACACCGGTCTGCCGATTCTCGTGGCGGGCGGAGGCTCGGGCATGAAAGGCGGACGGCACATCAAGTACGCCGAGCCCGCTCCGCTCACCAACCTGCACGCCACGCTGCTCGACAAGGTGGGCGTGCCGACCGAGCGCTTCGCCGACAGTACCGGCAAGGTCAACGAGCTGCTCGAGCCGTTATCGCTGTAGGACAGAAAGGGCCGATCAATCATATGCGGCTGACGTTACTCACCGGCGTCGCGATTGCGGCGGGACTGTTTCTTGGCGGCGGTACCATCGCCGCGCAGCGGGCCTCGGCGAACAACGCCGCGGGCGCCGTCGATCCCGACGGGACGACGCCGCTGCACCATGCGGTCCATCAGAACGATCTAAAGATGGCCGAGTCGCTCATTCGTGGTGGCGCCGACGTCAACCGGACGAACCGATACGGCGTGCCGCCGCTTGCGCTGGCCGCTACTAACGGCAACGCCGCGCTGGTCGAAATGCTGTTGAAGGCGGGCGCCAATGCTAACACCGCGCAGGCGGAGGGCGAGACCGTCCTGATGACCGCGGCCCGCACGGGCATTCCGGCGGCCGTGAAGTCGCTGCTGGCCTACGGCGCCGACGTGAACGCGAAGGAAAGCTGGCGTGGCCAGACGGCGCTGATGTGGGCCGCGGCCGAAGGACACGCCGAGACGCTGCAAGTGCTGCTCGGGGCCGGTGCGCAGGTGGATGCGCGCTCGAACGCGGGGTGGACGGCGCTCCTGTTCGCGGCCCGCGAGGGGCGGATTAACGCGGTCAAGACGCTGTTGGCCGGGGGCGCCGATGTCAACGACGCGCTCATACCGCGTGCGGGGCGGGGGCGTGGATACGGTGCCGGAGGTGGGGGCAGGCCACCGACCGGTGGATCGAGCGCGCTTGTGCTGGCCGTGGGCAGCGCACACTTCGAGCTCGCGTCGGTGCTATTGGACGCAGGCGCCAATCCGAACACCGCCGCGCAGGGCTGGGCGGCGCTGCATCACATCACCTGGATTCGCAAGCCGGGCACGGGCAGCAACGATCCGGCGCCTTACGGCTCGGGCAACATGGACAGCCTGACGCTCGTGAGGAAGCTGGTGGCGCATGGCGCCGACGTGAACGCGCGTGTCACCAGGCGTCCCAATGTTGGTGTAACCGCCCTGAATTTCATCGGCGCCACTCCGTTCTTCATGGCCGCGCGCGGTGGGGATACAGAGCTGATGCGGCTGCTGGTCGAGCTGGGCGCCGACCCGCTTTTGCCGAATGAAGACGGCACGACGGCATTGATGGTGGCGGCCGGCGTCGGCACGCACTCGCCTGGAGAAGACGCAGGAGCCCCCGCCGAAGCGCTCGCCGCGGTGAAGCTGGCACTCGAGCTTGGCGGCGATGTCAACACCGTCGATAAGAATGGCAACACCGCCATGCACGGCGCCGCCTTCAAGCAGCTGCCGGAGGCGGTGAAGCTGCTCGACGCCAATGGCGCCAAGGTCGAGATCTGGAACAAGAAGAACGTGTCTGGGTGGACGCCGCTGCGCATCGCCGTGGGCGTGCATCGCGGCATGAACTTCAGGTTCGACGTGCTAACCGCCGACGCACTGCGCGAGATCATGGTGCGCGCCGGCGTGTCGACCGAGGTCGAGCCCGAGACGGTGATTAGCGGAGCGACGCCGACGAAGTGAAAAGTGATCTAGATTCTAGATCACGCTCAGCTACCTGGTAACCAACGGCGGCTCACACGGCTTCACCAAAATCCTGTTCGCGTATTGCCCCCTCGCCGAATACTTCCAAGGCTGAAGACGTAAGTTTTCGCGGTCCGGGGAATAGTCCCCACTCCGAATCGCGCTAACTGGCCGGATACAGGCCTTTTCTCCCTGCAACCGCTGGCGACCCTCTTGCTGCCGGGCTTCGTGATGGTGGCTAACGCAATTCTGATGCGGTCCTTATGACTTCTTTATTCCCCGCCGCGTAGAGTTGTTTCCATGGAAACCCCGGTGAGCACATCGGAAATCAACGTGATGTTCACGACGCTCCGAGGCACGCTGGCCGCGATGCGCGTGGCCGCCGCCCTGGCTCGCGCCACCGGCGCACGGTTGCGGCTGATCCAGCCGAGGCTGGCGACCTACCCGCTGCGTTCGGCGGGGTATGCGCTGGCGGCCGAGCCGGAAGTCGTCGACGCGGATCGGGAGCGCGAACAGGTTGTCGCCACCGCGGGCCTGCCGGTGGAAGTGCTGGTGTCGGTCTGCGGGCGCATCGCCGACGCGGCGGCCCTGGCGCTGCACGATCATTCGCTGGTGATCATCGGCGGCCATCGAAGCTGGCTCCCGACGCAACTCGAACGGCTGCAGCGCACGCTCGAGTCACTGGGTCATGTCGTTGTTTTCGTGAATGAGGCCGACCATGTTGCTTGATCTGTTCTTTCTTTCGATTGGCACGTTGTTCCTCGTCGCCTGCTGGTACTTCGTGAAGGCATGCGACCGTCTGTGAGCAGAACTGAAAACTGAAAACTGAGAACTGACAACTTATGGATTACATCATCGCCGGCGTCGCCACTGTATGTATTTTCGGTTATCTGATTTACGCGCTGCTCCGTCCGGAGCGGTTCTGAGGTCAACATGACAGCCATAGGGATCTACCAGATTCTGTTCTTCTTCCTGATCATCCTCGCGCTGACGAAGCCTGTTGGCATGTTCATGGCGCGGGTGTTTCAGGGAGAGCGCACGTTCCTGCATCCGATCCTGCGCCCGATGGAACGATTGATCTATCGGCTGAGCGGTGTCCGCGAAGACGTCGAGCAGCACTGGACGCAGTATGCGGGGGCCGTGCTGGCGATCAGCATCGCCAAGTTCGCCTTCACCTACCTGATCCAGCGGCTGCAGGGGTTCTTGCCCCTGAACCCGCAGGGGTTCAGCACGGCAGCTGCCGCGCAAGGCGCGACGCCAATGACGCCTGACCTGGCGTTCAACACCGCCGTGAGCTTCATGACCAACACGAACTGGCAGTCGTACGTCGGCGAGACGACGATGAGCTACTTCGTGCAGATGGCGGCGCTCACCGTGCAGAACTTCACGTCGGCTGCCGCCGGCATCGCGATCGCCATCGCGCTCGTCCGCGGGTTCGCGCGCCACGAAGTAAAGACCATCGGCAACTTCTGGGTGGACTTCACCCGTGCGACGGTCTACGTGCTGCTGCCGTTGGCGTTTGTTGCCGCGCTGATCTTTGCCTCACAGGGCGTTGTCCAGAACTGGGACGCCTACACGCAGGCGACCACCGTGGAAGGCGCAACGCAGACAATCGCACAGGGGCCGGTCGCCTCACAGGAAGCTATCAAGCAACTCGGCACAAATGGTGGCGGGTTCTTCAACGCCAACTCGGCCCATCCGTTCGAGAACCCGACGCCCTTGTCGACGACGCTGCAGATTCTGTTGATCTTCGTGCTGCCGGCGGCGCTGACCTACACATTCGGATCCATGGTGAAGGACACGCGGCAGGGATGGTCGCTGTTTGCGGCCATGAGCATCATGTTCTTCATCGGCGTCTTCACGGCCTACTGGTCGGAGCAACGCGGCAATCCCATCCTCGCGCAACAGGGCATCGAAACGGCCGTAACTGCCACGCAGCCAGGCGGGAACATGGAAGGCAAGGAAGTGCGGTTCGGCATTGCGCAGTCGGCGCTCTTCGCAACAGTGACGACTGATGCAAGCTGCGGCGCCGTCAACACGATGCACGACAGCTTCACGCCGCTCGGCGGGCTCGTGCCGCTCTTCAACATGCAGACAGGCGAAGTGATCTTCGGCGGCGTCGGCGCCGGGCTTTACGGCATTCTGCTTTACGCCATCCTCGCGGTGTTCATCGCCGGCCTGATGGTGGGCCGCACACCCGAGTACCTCGGCAAGAAGATCGAGCAGAAGGAAGTGAAGATGGCCATGCTGGCGCTCATCGCCTGCGCGTTCAGCATCCTCGTATTCACGGCCATCTCGACGGTTCTGCAGTTTCCGAAAGACAGCTACTGGAACCCGCAGGGTCCGGCCATTGGTAACCTCAACAACGCCGGGCCGCACGGGTTCGCAGAGATTCTGTACGCCTACACGAGCGGCACTGCCAACAACGGCAGCGCGTTTGCCGGCATCAGCGCCAACACGCCCTGGTACAACCTGACCATCGGCCTGGCAATGCTGATAGGCCGCTTCCTCTTCCTGCTTCCGCTGCTGGCGGTGGCCGGCAGCCTCGCCGCCAAGAAACAGATTCCCGTAACGAGCGGCACCCTGCCGACGCATGGGGGCCTGTTCGTCGGGCTGCTCGTCGGCACCGTGCTCATCGTTGGCGCACTTACCTTCTTCCCGGCGCTCTCGCTCGGGCCGATCGTCGAACACTTCCTGATGCGCCAGGGACGACTCTTCTCCCTCGCCATCCCTTCATTGATGGATTTGCCATGGCTGTCATGACACCTGAGGTCCCCACGCTACTGCCAACGAGGCTGTCGCGATCGCGGCCGCTCTTCGACCCGGCGATTGTGACGGCGGCGATTGGCGAGTCGTTCGTCAAGCTGAGTCCTGTGACGCTCATCAAGAATCCTGTGATGTTCGTCGTCGAAGTGGGCGCGGCACTGACGACCGTGTTCGTCGCGCGCGACGTCGCAACTGGCGGCGCATCCGCAGGATTCGGCGTACAGATCGCCGTCTGGCTCTGGTTCACCGTACTCTTCGCGAACTTTGCGGAAGCGATGGCCGAGGCGCGCGGGACGGCGCAAGCTGACTCGCTGCGCAAGACGAAGACCGATGTCGTCGGCAAGCGCCTGCTCTCCGGCGGCCGCACCGAGCAGGTCATCGGCTCGGCGCTGCGCGCGGGTGACGTCGTCATCTGCGAGGCCGGCGACGTGATCCCCGGAGACGGTGAGGTCATCGAGGGCGTGGCGTCGATCGACGAATCGGTCATTACTGGCGAAAGCGCTCCTGTCATCCGCGAGTCTGGCGGCGACCGCAGCGCGGTCACGGGCGGTACGCGTGTGTTGTCGGACTGGATCAAGGTCCGGATCACCTCGAACCCCGGCGAGACGTTTATCGACCGGATGATCGCCCTGGTCGAAGGCGCCCAGCGCCAGAAGACACCGAACGAAATCGCGCTGAATATTCTGATCGCCGGCTTGACGTTGATCTTTCTGCTGGCGGTGGCCACGCTGCAGCCGTACGCGGCCTACGCCGTGTCGGCGGCCGGCGTCGGGTCGATCCCGAGCGTTGCGGTGTTGGTGTCGCTGCTGGTGTGCCTGATTCCGACGACGATCGGCGGCCTGCTCTCGGCCATCGGCATCGCCGGTATGGACCGCGTGATGCAGCACAACGTGCTCGCGATGAGCGGTCGCGCAGTCGAAGCGTCTGGCGACGTACACACGTTGCTGCTCGACAAGACGGGCACCATCACGCTCGGCAACCGGCAGGCCGTGGAGTTCATTCCGTTGGCTGGCGTGGAGGCCACCGAGCTGGCGGATGCCGCGCAGTTGTCGAGCCTGGCGGACGAGACACCCGAGGGCCGCTCGATCGTCGTGCTCGCGAAGGAGCGGTTCAAGCTTCGCGGCCGGGAGGTATCCGACAAATCGGCGGTCTTCATCCCCTTCTCCGCGCATACGCGCATGAGCGGCGTCGATCTCGACCACCGGCAATTGCGGAAAGGCGCAGCCGACTCGATCGCGGCGTTCGTGCGCGAGAAGGGCGGCGTGGTGCCATCGGGATTCACTGAAGCCACCGAACGCATCGCGCGCACGGGCGGAACACCGTTGGCTGTCGCCGACGGGCGGCGGATGCTCGGGCTCATCCATCTGAAAGACGTCGTCAAGGGAGGCATGAAGGATCGCATTGCCCAGCTTCGGCTGATGGGCATCCGCTCGGTGATGATCACCGGCGACAACCCGTTGACGGCAGCCGCCATCGCGAGCGAGGCGGGCGTCGACGACTTCCTCGCGCAGGCGACGCCAAAGGACAAGCTCGAATACATCAAGAAGGAGCAGGGTCAGGGTCGCCTGGTCGCGATGACCGGCGACGGCACCAACGACGCTCCGGCGCTCGCGCAAGCCGACGTTGGCGTGGCGATGAACACGGGCACAATGGCAGCGAAGGAAGCCGGCAACATGGTCGACCTCGACAGCAATCCGACCAAGCTGATCGAGATCGTGGCCATTGGCAAGCAGCTGCTCATCACCCGCGGCGCGCTGACGACGTTCTCGATCGCCAACGACGTGGCGAAGTACTTCGCGATCATCCCGGCGATGTTCATGACGACGTATCCGGCGCTCGGCGCGATGAACATCATGGGGCTGCACACGCCGCAGAGCGCAATTCTGGCGGCCGTCATCTTCAACGCGCTCATCATCATCGCTCTGGTACCGCTGGCGCTGCGCGGCGTGAAATACCGGCCGGAGAGCGCGGCGGCGATGCTGCGGCGCAACCTCCTTATCTACGGACTCGGCGGCATCGTGGCGCCGTTCCCGGGCATCTGGGCGATCGACCAGCTGCTCGTCCTGCTTCATCTCGCGTGAGGTTTCATCATGTGGTCACAGATTGCCCCGGCGTTCAGAATCACCCTCGTCATGACGATACTGACGGGACTGATCTACCCAGCGGTCGTGACGGGCATCGCGCAGATGGTGTTCCCGAACCAGGCGCGCGGCTCGCTCGTCACCGTGGACGGTAAAGTGGTCGGTTCGGAGCTGATCGGACAGAACTTCAGCAAGCCCGAATACTTTCACCCTCGGCCATCGGCGGCAGGCGCTGGCTACGACGGCGCACTGTCGAGCGGCTCGAACTATGGCCCGACCAACCAGAAGCTCTCCGATCGAGTGAAAGCCTCGGTCGAACAGTACAGGCAGGAGAACCCCGACTACACCGGTCCGATTCCTGCCGACGCCGTCACTACGTCGGCGAGCGGCCTCGATCCGCACATCACGCCAGCCAACGCCGACGTCCAGGTGTCGCGCGTGGCGAAGGCGCGCGGCGGCGATGCCGCCGCTGTCCGGCAACTGGTCGATCGCTCTACAGACCGTCCATGGCTGGGCTTCATCGGCGAGGCGCGCGTGAATGTGCTGCGACTGAATCTCGCGCTCGATCGCGACCTGCCGCGCAAGTAGATCCTGCCGGCCAGCCAGGCGCTATGCTGTTCACTCATCTGGCATGACGTCCGCCCGTGTCCGCTTCGTCGTCTTTGCCCTCGTGCTAGCGACCGCTTCCCTGGTGGTTGGCACGCAGGTGGTCCGCCCGCGGACGGCGCCTCCGATTCATCCGATCACGGGCCGGCAGATTGCGGGCATCGCGACCGATGCCGGCTGGCTCGATCGCCGTGAACGCGAGACGGAAGAAGATCCTGAACGTGCGCTCGATTTGATAGGCGTGACGCCCGGGATGTCGGTCGCCGATGTGGGCGCCGGCAGCGGTTACATGACCGTGCGAATCGCGCGCCGCGTTGGCGTCACCGGCCGAGTGTATGCTGAGGACATTCAACCAGCACTGCTGTCGCGCCTTCAGGACAAGGCCACAGTTGAGCAATTGACGAATATCGAGCCGGTGCTTGGCACCGAAGACGACGCCAGATTGCCGCCGAACACGATGGATCTCGTGCTGCTCGTCGACGTGTACCACGAGTTCTGGCAGCCGCAGTCGATGCTGCGAAGCCTTCGTCGAACGCTGAAGGCCGGTGGCAGGCTCATCCTGATGGAGTATCGCAAAGAGGATCCCACGATTCCCATCGCCGCCACGCATAAGATGAGCGTGGCCGACGCCCGCACCGAAGTGACGGCGGAAGGGTTCACCTTCGATCGCGTGATTTCCGGGCTGCCGCGGCAGCACATCATTGTGTTCCGCCAGAACTGATGTCGCTGCGCACCAGGCTTCTTGCCGGCTATCTCGTCTTCCTTGCAGCGCTGGCGGCGCTCGGGGGGTGGAGCGTCTGGCGGCTCGAGGAAGTCGGTGCCGTCGCGCACCGGATCTTGTCGGAAAACTACGAGTCTGTCGTCGCCGCACAGAGCATGAAGGAAAGCCTGGAGCGGCAGGATTCAGCCGCGCTCTTCGGGCTGCTCGGGCGCACCGATCTGGCCGTCGGGCAGACGAAGGACCATCGGCAGCGCTTCGACGCCGCGTTCGCGCGCGCCGCACGCAACATCACCGAGCCGGGCGAGTCGGAGGTCATCGACGCGATCAAACGCGATCGCGACGAGTACTATCGCGCCATCGACGCGTTCATGGAAGCGCTGCCCTCGGCTCGCGGCGCCAGCGAAGCCGACACGTATTTCGCCAGCATCGAGCCGCGCTTCGATGCGCTCCGCGCCGAATGCGATCGCCTGCTCCACCTGAACCAGGAAGCCATGCTCAGGAAATCGGCGGAGGCTGAACGGGTCGCCGGCCGGGCGCTGGTCATGACCGTGGGCATTGCTGGCGCGCTCGTCGTGGCCGGACTCCTGCTGGCCTTCACGCTCGCGACTCGCATCGTCAGCCCGGTGCGCGAGCTGACAGCCGCCACAAGCCGCATCGCGGGCGGCGACCTCGACAGCACAGTTTCGGTGGCCTCGCGAGACGAGCTCGGCGTGCTTGCGAAGAGCTTCAACAAGATGGCCGGGCACCTGCGCGAGCTGCGACAATCCGACCTTGGCAGGCTGGTGGTCGAGCAGCGGACGACAGCCGCGGCTATCGACTGGATGTACGACCCGGTGCTCGTCACCGATAACACGGCGCACATCACACGACTGAACCGGGCGGCCGAGCGGCTGTTCGGCCCGAGCGACACGTTGATTGGCCGTCCCGTTGTCGAGGCGGTCTCCGATAGCCGCATCGCAACCGCGGTCGCCGAAGTACTCGAATCGAAGGGACAGTCCGCGAACAACGAGCTGTCGGCGCTGCTGCTGATTCGCGTCGACGCTGTCGAGCGCTCCTACCACCTGAGAGCGACGCCGATGCGCGACCAGGAAGGTCATCTGCTCGGCGCCGTCGTTCTGCTGGAGGACGTCACGCATCTGCGTGAAGTCGATCGGTTGAAATCGGAGTTCGTCGCGACCGCCTCGCACGAGCTGAGAACGCCGCTGACGACGCTCCAGATGGGCATCGGGCTGCTGCAGGAACAAATGACAGGCCAGGCCACCGACCGCCAGCGCGAGATTCTCGCCATGTGCCAGGAAGATGCCGCCCGCCTCGAGCGGCTCGTCACGGATCTGCTCGACCTCTCGAAGATCGAGTCGAACCAGATGGCGCCGCGGCCGGTTCCCGTTCCCGTCTCCACCCTCGTTCAGGACGCGCTCGAGCCGAATCGCCTGCCGATCGACAGCAAAGGTCTCGTCCTTCGGGTTGAAGTGGACCCTGCACTACCGGCCGTGATGGCCGACCAATCGCAGATCGACAGAGTGATTTCGAACCTGGTCACCAACGCCGTCAGCGCGACTCCGGCTGGCGGCCAGATTGCGGTCGGCGCCCACCGGCTCGACAATCAAGTCGCCATCACGGTGACCGACACGGGACGCGGCATTCCCCGAGAGTATCTTCCGCGCATCTTCAGCCGTTTCGTGCAGGTCCCCGGCGGCGCGACGGGGACTGCGGGCCTTGGCCTCGCGATTTCGCAGCGAATCGTCGAGGGTCACGGCGGCCAGATCACCGTGTACTCGGAGCTCGGCCGCGGCACGACATTCACGTTCACATTGCCGATCGCCCCTTCGGCGTCCGGGCCATCAGAGGAGACGACCCAGTCATGAGCAAGCGCGTGCTGATCATCGATGACGAAACCAATATCCGGCGCATGATGCGTTTGACGCTCGAATCCGATGGCTATGAGGTCGAAGACGCAGATGATGGCGCGAAGGGCCTCTCGATGTTCGGCAACGGCGAACGGTTCGACGCCGTGCTGCTCGATCAGAAGATGCCCGGGATGGACGGCATCTCGACGCTGCGCCAGATTCGCGAGCGGGCCCCGTCGGCGCGCGTCATCATGATCACCGCCTTCGGCACGATCGAGCTGGCCGTCGATGCGATGAAACTGGGCGCAACCGATTTCGTGAGAAAGCCGACTACTCCGGACGCTCTCCGGGGAGCGCTGGCCGCCGCCCTGTCAAAAACGCCAGTGGCGCCCGCGACGCGGCGCGCGCCGACGCCCTCCGCCGCGCCGCTCGAGCTTCCACCGGTGGAAGTCTGGACGGTCAACGGTTTCTTCATTCGTGCCCGGCCGGCACCAGAGGGCGCGGCCGCCAACGAGCATCTGTTCGAGATTCGTCATGCGGCCCGCGGTCCGCAGGGCGAGGTCGTCGTCGTTGTCGATCTCAAGGAAGTGACCAGGCTGGCGAAGGTGATCGAGCGCGAACTGCCGGTCGGCGGCGCATTCTGGCGACAGCGCGCCGAGCGTGCGGTCGTCAATCATTTCTTTCGGGAGGCGGCGCCTCCTGCAGGCAACCGGTTGGTGCTGAACCACATTTCAGATGACGCCATCGTGTTGGCGCGGAGCTGGACGAAAGACTGATGCGCCGCGATCCCGAAGCCCTCTTGCGGCAGGTGCAGGCTGCCGAGCGGTCCGCTAGGCGCGGACCGCTCAAGATCTTTCTCGGCTACGCGTCTGGCGTCGGCAAGTCGTTCCGCATGTTCGACGAGGGCCGCCGGCGTCATGAGCGGGGCGAAGACGTCGTCGTTGCGGCGCTGCAACCGGGCATGGATCCCGGCGTGGAGCAGATCGCCAGAACCCTCGACATCATCCCTACGCTGATGACCAACAGCATTCCCGTCATCGACGTCGACGCGGTGCTCCGGCGCCACCCGCAGGTCTGCCTGGTTGATGGCCTCGCCTACGACAATCCGCCCGGGAGCCGACACGCGAAGCGGTATCAGGACGTCGACGAGCTGCTCGCCGGAGGTATTGCGATCATCACGTCGCTCAACATCGAGTACATCGAGGAGCAGCAGGATTTCGTTGAGGGCGTGACAGGCCGCCGCCGCCGAGAGACCGTGCCGCAGGCGTTCGTCGATCGCGCCGAGGAGGTCGTCGTCGTCGACGCGCCGCCAGACGCCGCAACACCAGAGAAGGCCGAACGGCTCTCGAAACTTCGGCAGCGGGCGCTGCTGCTGACGGCCGACGTCGTCGATCAGCAACTGGAAGGGTACCTGCGACTGCATGGCGTCGATTCGACGTGGGGCACCCAGGAGCGAATTCTGGTCTGCATGACGCCGCGTGCCAACGCCGCGGCCATGCTCGCCAGCGGCCGGCGCAATGCCGACCGCTTTCACGGCGAGCTCTTCGCGATCTACGTGAATCAGACGAACCTGACGCCGGAGGACCGCACCGCGCTCGACCGGAATGTCATGCTGGCCCGCGCGCAGCAGGCACAGATCGATGTCCTCGACGGCAAGGATCCGATTGCCACGATTCTGGCTTACGCGCGGTCGCACGGCATCACCGAGCTCTTCGTCGGCCACAACCTGCGTCACAGCCTGCGCACGCGCCTCACCGGCACACTGCTCGATCGTCTGATCGACGAGGCCGAAGGCATCGACGTGCGCGTGTTCCCCCACTGATGACGCCCGACAGCACAACGGAACGTGGGCGCCTGAAAGTGTTTCTCGGGTACGCCGCAGGCGTCGGGAAGACCTATCAGATGCTGTCGGAGGCGCAGCAACTGAAGAAGGACGGCGTCGATGTCGTGATCGGGTACTTCGAACCCCACGCGCGCAAGGACACCATGGCTCTCACCGAGGGGCTGGAGACGATTCCGCGGAAAACGGTCGATTACCGCGGCGCGCGGCTCGACGAAATGGATGCCGAGGCCATCCTGCGCCGGCGGCCCCGGGTCGCGGTCGTGGATGAGTTTCCGCACACGAACGTTCCCGGCGCTGGAAGGCCGAAGCGCTGGGAAGATGTGCACGTGCTGCTCGACGCCGGCATCGATGTGCTGACCACGATGAACGTCCAGCATCTCGAGAGCCTGAACGATCAGATATGGCAGAGCACCGGCGTGCGCGTGCGGGAGACGATTCCGGACTGGGTGCTTCGGCAGGCCGATGAAGTCGTGATGGTCGACGTCACCCCGGGTGCACTGCTGAATCGGCTGAAGCGCGGAGTCGTTTATCCTCCGGAACGCGCGCGGCTGGCGCTCGAGAACTTCTTCCGGGAACCCACGTTGGTGGCCCTGCGCGAGCTCGCCATGCGGCAGACCGCGCACGCGGCTGAAAGCCGGCAGAGTGCAGAAGACGGCGCCGAGGCGTCGGTCGAGCCAGCCGAGCGGCTGCGCACCGAGGAGCGCCTCCTACTTCTCATCGAGGCGGATCCCGCCAGCGCTGCGCTCATTCGGCGGGGCCGGCGGGTGGCCGACTATCTCCAGGCGGAGTGCCTTGCTGTCTACATCTCGGCGCATGCCGATCTACGCGATCTGGAGGCCGACGCCAGGGAAACCATTCAGCGCCAGCTGAACTTTGCGCGCGGCCTGCAAATCGAGACGCGCATCCTGCAAGGCGAGGACGTCGCCGAGACGCTCGTGAATTTCGCCCGCATGAACGGTGTGACGCAGATCTTCGTGACGCGCCACAAAGAGGAAGGACTGGCATCGTTCCTTCGCCGCGGACTCGTGCAGCGTATCGTCGCGCTCGCCGCCGACATGCAGGTGACGATCGTGGCCGATCGCTCTCGACAGCAGCCGATCACGTGACTCAGTGCTTCAAGTGGAACGGCACGCTGGTCACGACCGTATTCGGCTTGAACAACAGCGCTCCTTTGATGAGCAACGCCTTCTGGTTGTGAAACAGATGGTGCCACCACTTCGCCGGGACGAATTCCGGCAGGACGATTGTGATGTAGTCCGACGGATGATTGTCGGAAAGCTGGCCGATGTACTCGAGCAGCGGCTCCATCAGCGACCGGTACGGCGAATCGAGCACGACAAGAGGGATGCCATTTCCCCACTGCGGCCAATCCTTCTTCATCTGCTCGGTGGCGGACGTATCGACGTTCACATAGATGGCGCGGACATCCCCCGCCAGCGTCCTTGCGTACTCCAGCGCCTCCACGACCGACCGGTAGATGCCGCCAATGGGCACGAGCACCGTGTTGCGGCGCGGCCCTGGCGACTTCCAGTCGCGTATGGAGAGCTGCACGGCGACGCCGTCGTAGTGCTTTCGCGTGGCGCGGAAGAAAAGGACGTTGAGCGGAATCAGGAGCAAGATAATCCAGGCGCCTTCATGCGCCTTCGTCACAGCCACCACAATGAGCACGACACCGGTCACGACTGCTCCCACACCGTTGATCAACGCGCTCGTCCTCCAGCCTGGCTCGCGCAGCTTTCTCGAGTGAATGACCATGCCGGCCTGTGAGAGCGTGAACGACACAAAGACGCCGATCATGTACAGAGGAATGAGCGCGTGCGTGTCGCCCCCAAACCCCACGAGGAGAATGGCGGCGAAGATGCTGAGGCCGACGATGCCGTTCGAAAAAGCGAGGCGATCTCCCTGGTTCATCAACTGCCGTGGCAGGTACCGATCGCGCGCCAGGATGGATGCGAGGCGCGGAAAATCGGCGTACGCCGTATTCGCTGCCAACACGAGGATCAGCATCGTCGCGGCCTGCATCGCGTAGTAGGCCACACCGCGGCTGCCGAACACGCCGCGCGCAAGCTGCGACACGACGGTCTCGGTGTGGCTCGGCACCACCTGATACGCGTGAGCGAGCAGCGTGATGCCGAGGAACATCGTAATGGCCAGCACCACCATCGTCATCATGGTGGCCGCGGCATTCTTGGACTCCGGCGGCCGGAAGGCCGGCACGCCGTTGGACACCGCTTCGACTCCGGTCATCGCGGTGCAGCCATTGGAAAAAGCCGTCAGCAGCAGAAAGAGCGCCAGCGGTTCATGCCCGATGGGCAGCGGATCGGCTGAGACAACGGGATGCACGTCGCCCGTCAACACGCGCCACGCTCCGACGCCCACGAGCAGCAGGGTGGTCACGATGAAGAAATACGTGGGGATCGCAAAGATTCTGCCGGACTCGCGGATGCCGCGCAGATTGCCGAACGTGAGGACCGCCAGAAACACGAGCGCCAGATCGACACGATTGACGTGCCAGTTGGGAAACGCCGAGGTGAGCGCCGCCACGCCGGCCGCAATACTGACCGCCACCGTAAGGATGTAATCGATCAACAACGACGCCGCTGCGATCAGCGCCGGGGAGTCGCCAAGATTTTCCTTCGCAACGATGTACGCTCCGCCGCCGCTCGGATAGGCGAAGAGCGTCTGGCGGTACGAGAACACCACGATGGCTAGAATCGCGGCAATCACAAAGGCGATCGGGCTCACGAGCCCGATCGCGCCCGCCAGCACGAGCACCCGTAGGATTTCCTCGGTCGCGTAGGCCACCGACGACAGCGGATCGGATGAGAGAACCGCCAGACCGGTGACCCGGGAGAGGCGTTCGTGGTGTGCGAGATGCGAGGGGATCGGTTTCCCGACGACGAGACGCTTGATCTGTGAAAAGAGACCTTCTTCGGCCACACAATCCTTCCACGGCCGACGGGGTTAGCTGGCGGGCTCGAGGTTGGAAGTCCTCTACCGATCGAAATCGGATTCGCCCCGGAGGCGACTATCGCCTCATTGGGTCCCCCGCGCCGCCCGGGAGGGCGGCTTAGGCCACGCCCGACATTCTAGCGCAGATGGAGGGGGGTGAGGATCGGCCGCCGTCCTTCGCCGGGCCGGCCGATCCTTTCCCTTTGGCGGGTACTGTCTGAGGAACGAGGCTTCCCTGAGGACCGTACTTACTTCCTACTTCTTACTTCCTACTTCTTACTTTTGCTTGCGACCTGCTTCATCGGCTGCTCGGTGACCGCCGTCGCGACCATCGACTTGCCCTCGGACTGGTAGCGCACCGTCACCTGCGAACCGGTCGCCACGCTGCCGGCCTTCTGCGTCGTCCCGTTCAGCGTGAACGTCATGTCCTTGCCGCCGTGGGTGATCACAAGCGTCGTCGCGTCGATCGACTTCACGGTACCCGTTGTTGAATGAGTCGCCGCCGCCGCAAACGCCCCGACCGAACACGCCACAACCAAGATGCCTGCTGCAATGAATTTCCGCATCACTGTCCTCCTTCCACACCATTACACCGTCTGCCGATGATCGGGACCTGAAGCGGACATTAATTCTGGTTAATGATCAACCGACCAAAACGGACTTGGTCCAAACACACTGTTCACCCACATACAGTCGAACGACGTACGTGCCGGCCGCGGTCACGCGGAACGAAGGCAATCCGATAATGACCACTCCCGCCTTAGCCATCGATGTGGAGCTGCCGACCAGTATCGCAAATCGCGCGACGACGACGTTCGAGGAATCGCGTACGTCGGCGGTGCAAGTCGTTGTGGATTTATCAATGGCCCTCCAGTCAAACGACAGGTCCCACAGGAGCGTTGCCGGCAATTTGGTCGCTCCGCCCGCGGATACGTCGGACAGGTGAATATCGCCAATCTGAAGCATGCCCCGTCACTACACCGTGTGGGGATGATCCGGACCTGAAGCGGAGATTAATTCTGCTTAATGAAGGGGCAGAAGGATGGTGAACGTGGAGCCTTTGCCAGGCGAGCTCTGCACCTGGATACGTCCGTTGTGGCGATCGACGATCCATTTCACCAGGCTCAGGCCCAGGCCTGCGCCCTCGGCGCCCGCCGAGCGCGAGGGATCGCCACGAAAGAACGGTTCGAAAATATGAGGCTGAGCGTCGGGCGCGATACCGATGCCGGTATCCGACACTTCGACAATCGCGTGCTCGCCATCGCGCCTGACGGCCACGCTGACGCGACCTCCTTCTGGCGTGAACTTGATCGCGTTGTCGACGAGGTTCAGCACGAGGCGCTCCAGCCACTCGCCGTCGCCCTGAACGGTCGCCGTACCGCCCAGTTCGAGGCGCAAGTCGATCGACTTCGCTTGCGCCACAGGCTCGAGCTGGTCCACGAGCGAGGCCGTGAGCGCGCCCAGATCGACCGGCGTTCGCGCCACGGCGATGTCGCCGGCTTCCGCCCGCGCCAGCGTCAACAGCTGCGCGATCATCTGCTTCAGCCGATCGATCTCCTCGAGCTGGCTGGCAAGGTGTCGCGATTCCTCGTCGGCCGGGTGGCGCTTGAGCAGCGCCAGCTCGATTTCGCCGCGCAGCGCTGCCAATGGCGTGCGAAGCTCGTGTGCCAGCGCCGTGCTGAACTGGCGCATCTCCCGCACCGCACGCTCGAGGCGCGCGAGGGTGTCGTTGAAGGCCGTGGCAACCTCGTCGAGCTCGTCACCAGCTCCGCGTACCGGGAGGCGCTGCTGCAGGTTTGACACATCGATGGCATGCGTCGCTGCCGCAAGCCTGACGAGCGGCACCAGACCCAGGCCAACCATCCACCGCCCGGCCAACATCGCAACAACGAGCGAGATCGGCACGACCCACAGCAGCATGTCGAGGAATGCGTTCAGGGCCCTGTCGACTGGATTCAGTGAGACGGCAACCTGCAGCAGGTAAAGGTCGCCGGCGGCGGACACGAGGCTGTTCGAGAGGCGCATCCGTCCGTAGTCGGTGCGGATGTCATGCAGCTTCGGTTGATCGCGAAACGCGAGTACCTCAGCAGGCGTGAACTGCAGGCCGAGCGGCTCGATCGCGTCGGACTGCACCACGAGCGAGCCCGTGCTGGCGTTGTAGATTTGATAGTACTGCGTCGCTTCCTGAATGAACGCCGCCTGATCGGGATCGTTGGGATCGGATGCGATCGTGGAGGCCCCGTGATCGAAGCGAAGGTAACCGTGCAGGCCATCGGTCAGCTCGACCAGTCTTGCGGTCGCGTCGGCATCGAGCTGCCGGGCCAGCACACGGTACGACACCGCGCTGAGCCCGCCGAGCAACACGCTGAAGATCGCCGCGTAGATCACCGCGAGACGCGTGCGCAGCGTCATGAGGTCAGGGCGGGACGTCGGAGAGCATATACCCCACTCCGCGGATGGTATGAATCAGCGGGATCGCAAACCCGCGATCGACCTTGTTCCGAAGCGAATTGATGTGCACTTCGACGACGTTGCTCACGCTGTCGAAGTGGATGTCCCACACATGTTCGATGATGATGGACTTCGGAAGGGGACGCCCGGCGTGGCGCATCAGATATTCGAGCAGCGCGTATTCCTTCGGCTTCAGGTCGACCGCCTTGTCGGCCCGGCGAACCGCGCGGGCGAGCGTGTCGATCTGCAGATCGGCGAGCCGCAGCACGTTTTCCTTCGGGCCTCCGCGGCGCTGCAGCGCGCGCAGACGCGCCGATAGCTCGGCCAGCGCAAACGGCTTCGTCATGTAGTCGTCTGCGCCGGCGTCGAGTCCGGTCACGCGTTCGTCCACGGAATCTTTCGCGGTCAGTATCAGGACGGGCAACGATCCCTTGCGCGATCGAATCTCTCGCAGGATCTGAAATCCCGACCGGCCCGGCAGCATGAGATCGAGCACGACCGCATCGTAGTCGATGGCGTGGGCCTGCTCGGCGGCATGCGCGCCGTCGGCGAGCAGATCCACGGCACAGCCTTCCTGCTCCAGGCCGCTCTGGATGAAGCTCGCAACCTTCCGATCGTCTTCGATCACCAGGACGCGCATTACATCGGCGCGTTAATCCTCACCGCCGCCTCGATCGTCGTCTTCAGTGCGGTGCCCGCGGGAATCTCCACCTCGTCACCCTTGGTCGCCATGACGACGCCCGTGCCTGCGGCCGCGCCGACTCCTGCGCCGATCGCGGCGCCCTTCCCGCCGCCGGCGATGGCGCCGATCGCGGTGCCGACTCCTGCGCCAATGCCGATTTTCTTGGCATCCTTGCCTTTGGTCGCTGCCGCCTCCCGGACGATCTGCGTCGTCAGGAGCTTGTACGGCGTCTTTGCCACCATCACTTCGTTGAAGCGAATGGCCACCGACGCCCGCCCCTTGACCGTCGCCGATTCCGCGACGGCGACGACATTGCCTTTGATCGGAGCCCCGGCCGGAATCACTGTCATGCCGCCCACAACGACTGCCTTCGTGACATTGCCTCGCACGGTGTCTTCCACCTTGCTGGTGTTAGAGGCAACTGGCGTGTCGAGCGTAATCTCGAGCGGTGTGCCCGCAGCGACTTCCATCTCCATCATCGTCGGCGCCGGAGGCTTGGCCGCGACTGGAGCGCTCGCGGCCGCGGCTGGTCCGCCTGATCCGGCTGGTGCCGGTGCAGCGCCGGCGTCCGGCGCAGCGCCCGGCTGCGGCGCCGGCTGACTGCATCCCAGCCCAACAACGAGAGCCGACGCGACGACCGCAAGCTTCAGTTCTGCCTTCATGTTCGTCCTTTCTATTTGACTGTCCCCTCGACCTCGATCTGCATCGTACCGCGGTAGGCGTTCGACACGGGACAACCTTTGTCTGCCTCTTTCACAAATGTCGCGAAGTCGGAGGCCGACATCCCCTCCAGCCCTTCCACGACCACATCGAGCTTCGACGATACAATCTTGATGCCAGCGTCACTTTTATCGGCTGCCACGGTGGCCGTCACCAGAGTCCGTTTCGCTTTGCCGCCACGCTTGCCCAGCGCGGCGTTCATGGCCATCGCGAAGCAGGCCGCATGCGCCGCGGCCATCAATTCCTCGGGGCTCGTCTTCCCCGCCGGCTCACCAATGCGGCTTGGAAACGTCACGGGCAGCGAGAATGCTCCGGTTCCCGCCTTCGCCACGCCGTTCCCGTCCATCAATCCGCCCTGCCAATCTGTCGTCACGCTTCGAGTAAACGTCGCCATCTCTTCCTCCAGTTTTAACTACTTCTTACTTCCTACTTCTTACTTCTTACTTTTCACTTTCGCCTTCACCATGCCCGTGTACCTCAACTGCACCATGACTCCCAGCAGCCCGAGAACACACCACGCCCCCACCACTGCCATGCGATGCGGCGAAGGATCGAGGGGATAGACAATCCACACCTCAGGGCGGCCGGCCAGCCGCTTTCCGTACTCCGTCAACGACAGGCCACCAAGCAACAGCGTCCACGCGCCGCCGAATGCCGTCGACACGATGATGACGTAGCGCTGCAGCGCCATCGCCGACGCCGCTCCGGCCACGGCCGCAAAAATGACGACGAACGGATGCGGGTCTGTCCCGAGGCGGCTCCACCACAGGTGCACGGCGAGCGCGCCAATGCCGGCGCCAACGAGCGCGACACCCACGAAGTACCCGAAGAACATGATGAGTGCGCCCACCGCACCGCCGCCAAGCGCGCCAAGGACGAGGTACATGGTGTCGCTGGAGCCCAGGATCGATGTGCCGACGAGCGCGCCAAGGATGAAACCGTACAACGTCAGAACAAGCCGGAACAACCGATAGCCGGCGCTCCAGGCGATGACACCGCCGACGATGAGAAGAATGATGGCCGGAAGCTGGTAGGGCTGTGGAATCAACGGGGACACTATACTTCCCGCCGGCCTTCCAGCGATTTGTGCATCGTCACCTCGTCGGCATACTCCAGATCGCTGCCAACAGGAACTCCCATGGCAATCCTGGTCACGCGCACGCCGAGAGGCTTCAGCAGCCGTGCCAGATACAACGCCGTGGCCTCGCCTTCGACATTCGGATTTGTCGCGAGAATGATCTCTTCGATGTTGCCCTCGCCCACGCGCGAGAGCAGCCCTTTGATTTTCAACTCGTCTGGGCCAATGCCCTGTAAGGGCGAGAGCGCGCCCATCAGCACGTGATACACGCCCTTGAAGTCCCTCGTCTTTTCTATGGCTGTCACATTCTGCGGCTCTTCGACCACACAGATCAGTCTGTGATTACGGCCTTCGGATGTGCAGTAGATGCAAGGGTCGGCCTCGGTGGTATTGCTGCACACCGAGCAGTAGGTGACGCGGTCCTTCACATCCCGGATGGCGTCCACGAGCCGCTCGGCTTCATCGCGCGGCGTGCGCAAGATATGAAATGCCAGGCGCTGCGCGCTCTTCGCGCCGATGCCGGGAAGACGCTTCAGTTGGTCGACCAGCCGATTAAGGGGTTCGGGGTAGGACATTAGGTGATACACGCATTGAAGATTGGAGCATTGTTACATTGGAACATTACGTAAGTAATGTAGCAATGTATCAGTGTTCCAATCTTCAATAGTGACCCGTCAGAATATGCCGGGTATTTTCAAGTTGCCCATCGATCGGCTGAGTTCTTCGTCGGCCTTCCGCTGGGCGTCGCTGATGGCGGCAAGAATCAGGTCCTGCAGCATGTCGACGTCGTCCTTCGACACGACTTCGGGATCGATTTTCAGACTTTGAAGTTGTTTGTTGCCGTTGACGACGACGGTCACCATGCCTCCGCCCGACGAAGCCTCGACACGCATCTCCGCCATCTGCTTCTGCAGGCGCTCCTGCATCTGCTGCGCCTGCTTCATGATCTGATTGACATTCATATTTCCTCGACGTCTTCGATTTCCGCCGGGAAGACATCCAGCATGGCTTGAACCGCTGCGTCATCCATCGCAACCGTCTTCAGATCGACAGGCCGCGGCGACGCAGGTGTTTCAACAGCCGCTGGCGCCGACTCGGCCTGCGCCGCCCCGACCGTCATTTTCCTGCCGGCCGCGGCCGATGCCAGAGACTCCAGCCAGGCGCGGTTCTGCTCGAGCTGCTCGCGCAGTGTCCTGTGGGCCGGCAGAAACGTGAACGTGACCCGATCGGCCCCGAACTCAATCCTCTGGGCCTGCGCCACGACGGTGTTATAGAAAAATATCTTCCCCTTCCGAATTTCAGAGAGGAACACATCCTTGCCGCCGTCGCCCGCGGTGACGCTCACGGCCGTCGGCTCGGGACGCGGTACTCGAGCCTGGGCTGGCGATGATGATGGTAGCGGTGGTGGTGGCGGCGCCGCCGCCGACGTCGGTACGAAAGCAGGCCGAGCCGGCAGCGAACCACCCTGCAGGCTGCCCAGAAGCTCGGTCAGCGGCACAAGCTTTCGCAGGTGGATCCAGCGCAGCAGCGACATTTCCAGATGGTACCTGGGCTGGACAGCCGTACGAATTTCAAACTCCGCTTTCGACAGCACGTCGAACGCGCGCAGAAGATCTTCGCGGGAAAATCGGCCGGCCAGCCCCTGCAGCCGAGCACGCTCCGATTCCGCAGCGATCTCCGGATCTTCGATACGCGCCGGATCGACCGACAGCACGAGCAGATCTCGCACGACGCGCGACACCTCGCGGACGACGAGACGGAGGTCGTAGCCAAGCTCGACGGCGCGGCCGGACAGCTCGAACGCCGCGGCCGGCGTCTCGTCGGCGACGGCGGTCACGATGTCGAGCACGAGATCGCGGCCGACCAGGCCCAGCACCGTCGCCACGTCGTCGGAGGATATTTTCTGACCGGCGAACGCGATGACCTGATCGAGCGCGCTCTCGGCGTCGCGCATGCTGCCTTCTGCCGAGCGCGCAATCAGCAGCAGGGCCGCTTCGTCTGCGGCGATTTTCTCGGCTTTCGCGATCGTCCGAAGTTGATCGGCGATCTGTTTGCTCGAGATCGTTTTGAATTCGAATACCTGCGACCGCGACAGAACGGTTTCGGGAATCTTAGCCAGTTCGGTCGTGGCCATCATGAACACGACGTGGGGCGGAGGTTCTTCGATCGACTTCAGCAGCGCGTTGAAGGAAGACGACGAGAGCTGGTGGACTTCGTCGATGATGAACACCTTGTAGCGGTTTCTCACCGGAACGATCGAGAGCCCGTTGATGATCACCTCGCGGACGTTCTCGACTCCGGTGTGCGTGGCGGCGTCGATCTCGAGCACATCGATGTCCCGACCTTCGGCAATCTCGCGGCAGGCGTCGCACTCGCCGCACGGATCGGCCGTCGGCCCCTTCGCACAGCTGAGCGCGCGCGCGAGGATGCGCGCCGTCGTCGTCTTGCCGACGCCGCGCGGACCGGCAAACACGAACGCCTGCGCAATGCGGCCGCTCGCAATCGCGTTCTTCAGCGTGCGCGTCACCGCCGGCTGCCCGACGACGTCGTCGAACCGCTGCGGACGCCATTTTCTGGCCAGAACCTGGTACGACATAGAGTGAATGCTGAAAGGTTGAAGGTGGAAAGTGGAAGGTGGAAAGTAAGTGACAAAGTGCCTGATCACTTACCTTCTACTTCCCACCTTCCACCTTCTACCTGCTAGGTTGCGCCTCGGGTCCCTTAGAGGCCCGGAGGGCCTGCGGCACAGCTCAGGGGCTACTTAGCGCTGCTGCCTTCCGGCCCTGACGCGGTTCATAGACTGAGATTGCACAGGTTCCGGGCCACCAAGAGATCCGACCGTTCAGTCTAGTCCGCGCCCTCTCCGCCAATCAAGCGGCGCGGCGTGGTGACTCGGCGGGCGTGACGACGATTTCGAGCTTTTCCGTGCGGCGAATCACCGTCATCGGCGTGGGCACGCCGATGCGCTCCTCACCAAGGAGGCGATGCAACTGATCGATGCCTTCGACCGGCTGCCCGGCGAAGCCGACAATGACGTCGCCTTCCTGCAACCCGCTGCCCGACGCCGGGCTGTTTGGCTCGATCGACGCGACGAGAATTCCGGAGGTTGCCGGCAGGCTGTAGAAGCGGATGAACTGACGAGCCACCGGCGTGTTCTGCCCAGCAACTCCGACGTACGATCGCCGGATTCGGCCATCCCGGATGAGGCGTCCCACGACAAACTGCACCGTGTTCGCAGCAATCGCAAAACACAAGCCTTGCGCACCGGAGATGACGGCTGTGTTGACGCCAATCACCTCGCCGCGCGACGTCACGAGTGGTCCGCCGGAGTTTCCGGGGTTCAGCGCCGCATCGGTCTGAATGATGTCGTCCATCAGACGGCCGGATCGCGACCGCAGCGAACGTCCGAGCGCGCTGACGACTCCAGCCGTCACCGTCGCGTGGAACCCGAGCGGATTGCCGATGGCGACGACGAGCTGGCCAACGCGAATCGCGCGAGAATCGCCCAGCTTCAGCGTCGGTAAATCGGAGGCCGGCACGCGGATGACGGCGAGGTCGGTATCGGGATCCTCGCCAATGAGCGCGGCCGACATGCGCCGCCCGTCCGGCAGCGACACCTGCAAACTGCGCGCTCCGTGAACCACGTGGCTGTTGGTCAGAATGAGGCCGTCTGGAGTGAAGACGAAACCCGAGCCCTGGCCGCCGCGCTCGCGGTCGGTTTTGTCATTTCTTTCGATGGTGACGACCGACGGCCCGACAAGTTCGACGGCCTGAATCACCGCCTGGGAGTACGCGTCAAAAAGGCCGGCATCGCGAGTTTCCGACGAGTCCATACGGGTAGGACGCTACGGCCGCCCGCTTGGTTCCAGGGCGGCATCGTCGATCGTCCATCGTCGATCGTCCATCGTCGACCATGGACTATCGCCTATTGACTCTGACTATCGTCTATCGTCTATCGCCTATCGACTGACTCGCGCAGCTCTCTCTTGAGTATCTTCCCCGTCGCGCTCATCGGCAGCTCCGAACGGAACTCTATGAGCCGCGGATACTTGTAGGCGGCAAACTGCTCTTTGCACCACTCCTTCAGCGCTTCCTCGGTCAAATTGGCTCCTGGTTTCTTCACCACGAACGCCTTCACTTCTTCGCCAAGCCTCTCGTCTGGCACCCCGATGACCGCGCAAATGGAAATCGCCTCGTGCGTCAGCAGAACCTCTTCGAGCTCTCGCGGATAAACGCTGAAGCCGCCGCGCAGAATCATGTCTTTCATTCGATCGACGATGGTGAGATAGCCGTCGGCGTCGATCGTGCCGATGTCGCCGGTGTGAAACCACCCGTTTCGCAGCGCGGCCGCCGTTTCTTCGGGGCGCTTGTAGTAGCCCTTCATCACGTTGTGACCACGGATGACGACCTCGCCGGGTAGACCGGTATCAACAGGCACGTCGTGCTCGTCGACTATCTGAATATCGACGGCAAACAACGGTTGACCGACGGTTCCGGGTTTCGAAGGCCGATCGAGATGATTGAAAGTGGCGACCGGAGCTGTTTCGGAAAGGCCGTAGCCTTCGACGATGCGGACGTTGAGCGTGTTTTGAAAATCCTTCATCAGCTCGGCGGGCATCGGCGCACCGCCGGACACCGCGAGCTTGAGTGTGCCCGACAGGCGAGAGACATCAATTCCCTCCTCTCGAACGTGCTTCAGCACCGACCAATACATCGTCGGCACGCCAATCCAATGCGACACGCGTTCCTTTTCCATCGCGCCAAGCAGCATCGCCGGGTCGAAGCGTGGGAGGAGGACGAGCCTGCCGCCAAGGTGCAGATACGCGAGCATCTGAGCGGTTTGCGCGGTCGCATGAAAGAGCGGGAGCGTGACAGCCGTCGAGTGGCCTCCGCTGTCATCGGGCGAACCTGCGCACAGTTCGGCCGAGACCATCCCGTTCATCATCATATTTAGATGGGTAAGCTCGGCGCCCTTCGGCTGTCCCGTTGTGCCGGACGTATAAAGAATGATGGCCGTGTCGTTCGGCTCGGTCGCAATGGTCTCGAAGGTCGAGGGCTGTCCGGCAATCGACTGCGCCAGCGTCATGACGTCGGCGTCTGGCGGACTGGGACTAATGGGATGGGGCAACATGATCAGCATCCGGCACGAAGGCACGACCGCAATGGCTGCCTTGGCGGCTTCCGCCATCGGGAATTCGGCCGTCCCCTCGAAACAGAAAAGGGCCTTCGCGTCGCTGTCGCGCAGGTGATAAGCAATCTCGCGCGGTTTCAGCAGAACGTTCAGAGGGACGACGGTGGCGCCGGTTTTCAGAATGCCGAAGTAGACGGCGGGAAAGTACGGGAGGTTCGGGCAGAGAAGCGCCACGTGATCCCCGCGCCGAATGCCCGAAGCCGCGAGCCCGTTAGCGACCTGATTGGCCCAGGCGTCCAGGGCTGCGTACGTCAGCCTGGTATCGCCGCACACGATCGCTTCCGCGGCTGGACGGCGGCGGGCATGCTGCTCTATGACGGATGCGAGGTTCAGCACGGAGGAATGCCTGGCCGCCCAAGTATGTCAGACAACGTCCGATGGCGGCCAGACCCCAGGCGGCCGAAAAGCTAAGTGCATGGATCCAACGATTTCCGCTGATGTTGTCCTCATCGTTGAAGACGAGCCGTCTGTCCGCTCGTTCTGCTCGGTCGTGTTGCGACGCTCGGGTTATCGCGTCGTCGAGGCGGGCGATCCCGCTGCGGCGTTGAACACGCTCGCGGAAATGGCAGAGCCGGTCGATCTCGTGCTGACCGACATGACGATGCCTGGAATGAACGGGAAGGAGATGGTGAGCCGAATTCAGCAGCCGGATCTGAAGGTGCTCTACATGTCGGGCTACAGCCAGAACTTCGAGCCGGGCCTGAATCTGCTTGAAAAGCCGTTTACGTCGGCCGACTTGCTGAAGCGCGTCCGCGACACGCTCTCAATGTAACAATCCCGCAATCTTCAATCTTCAATTCTCTACCGGCGCGCTGCTGCAACAAGCGGCGCCGCTTCAATCTCTTCCCAGCCCTGCGCTTTCCACGCACACAGCAACTCGTGCTGACGCCGGAGCAGCTGCGCTCGTTCGGTGTACCGCTCGATGCGCGCTTCTCCGTCGGCTGACGTGACGACGAGCTCGTACCAGAGCATCGCCTCCCGCGACTCGCAACTCATCCGTTTTCCCGCTTTGGCAAAGTTCCAGACCATGAATTGGCTATCGGCGGATACTCGCTCCGTCGACAGTGTTCCATCCTTAACCACAGGTTAAGTCCTTTCATTGAAATAGATGCACGATTCTGGACCAAGAACCAAGGACCAGGGACCAAGGACCTATCTACTCCCACTCGATCGTCGCCGGCGGCTTGTTGGTCACGTCGTAGAGGCAGGCGCCGACGCCAGGAACCTGGAGCACGGCGGTGGTGATGCGTTCGATAATGGGCCACGGCAGCTTCGAGTACTGTGCGGTCATGCCGTCGTGCGACTCGACGGGCCGGATCGCAATCGCCGACTCGCCCAGACGCTTCAGTGGGAGCATCACGACAGGACACTGCCAGATTCGCTGTTGCGTGTCGTACTCGGCGAGAATATCGCGCACGCGCGCATCGGCCTCCCTCAACACATCGAGCCCTTCGCGGGACGTCGTCGTTGGCTCGACGCGGAAGTCCTCGATGGAACCTTTGCAGCCTGTCCAGAAGACGACGCGATTCACATCGCGGAGCGAGTTGGTAATCGCCGGTGATAGTTCGGCGACATCGCCTTCGTGGTAGGTACCGGTCAGCAGCGCTGTATGCGCGTACGTGCGTTCATCGCCTTGCACGCCGACCCCCCGCACGGGAAGCACGCGCGCCTTCAGCTTGAAGCCTGCCGCCACTTCGCTGAGCTTCGAATTCTCGGACCACGCCGCCGCCTCGTCCGTGCAGAGGAAGCGCACAGCAAGGCCGGGTCCTGGGAACGGCTGCTTCTCGATCAACTGCGCCGGCAGGCCAAGCGCGCGGCCAATCGCGCGCACCTCATCCTTATAGAACTGTGCCAGTGGCTCGACGACCTCTCCCGCCTCGATGCGGCGCAGCAGCTCCGGCACTCGATTGTGGTGGGTCTTGATCAGCGCCGATTCGCGCGTCCCGCCAGACTCGATCGTATCCGGATAGATCGTGCCTTGACCGAGCAGCCAGTCGCCCGCCGGTAGCTGCTCGAGCACGTCGTTCTCCACCGCAAGGAACGACACGCCGATCCGCTTCCGCTTCACTTCCGGGTTTGTCTCCGTGCCGACCGCGGCGAGAAACTCTGCCGACGCATCGCGGAGCCGGACATTCTTGAAGCCGGCCTTCTCGTATGCGGCCATCACGTCGGCCGATTCGCCCTTGCGCATGAAGCCAGTGTCCACGTAGACACCGTGCACCCGTTCGGGCCCGAGCGCGTTTTGGCACAACTTATACGCGACTGTCGAATCGACGCCACCGCTGACGAAAAACAGCACCTTCTTCGATGGGCCGACGGTGGCTTTGATGTCCGCCTCGATGGCTTCGATCGTCTCCGCGGAAGACGGCTTCCATTTCGAGTCGCAGCGGCAGACATGACGAACGAAGTTCTCCAGCACCTGCTTGCCGTACTCGGAATGCGTGACCTCTGGATGAAACTGCACGCCGAAGATCTTCCGTTCGCTGTTGCCCATGGCTGCGACGGCACAGTCTTCTGTTGAGCCAAGCGTCTCGAAACCGTCGGGCAGACGCTCAACAGAATCACCGTGACTGACCCAGACGCGGCTCGCCGCAGGAACACCGGTGAACAGACCGTCGGAAGCGCGCGTCAGATTCAGCTTTGCCAACCCGTACTCGCGCGAGTAGCTCGGCTTCACGACGCCGCCCGGCAGGGTTGCGGCGAGCAACTGATGCCCGTAGCAGATTCCGAGAATCGGCACGTTCAGTGAAAAAATTGATGGATGAATCCTGGGCGAGTCGTGTTCGGTGACGCTTCGCGGGCCGCCGGAGATAATGATGCCGCTGATGCCTGCGAGTTGGTCTGCGGTGGTGCCGATCGGAAGGACGTGACTTTGAACACCGGCCTCGCGAACACGCCGAGCGAGCAGGTGGCAGTACTGCCCGCCTGCATCGAGAACCGCGATCCCCTGCACCCGGGGAATTATACCTCGCTCATTTCACAGGAGAGTGCGCCGCAACGACGCGGATGTTGAGCGTGCGAAGTACAGCTTGCGGCGCTGCCTGCTTCGGCTTTTCACTTTCGAGACCCCAATTCTTCACAAGATAGTCGACGAGAATCGGGATCTGCTCTTCGCTGAGCTTGGCGCCCTGATCGATCATCGCGTTGACGACCTCCTGCCATTCTTCGCGGCTGCGGCCGAACGAGCGCACCATGTCCGGCGCGTGGCAGGTGCTGCACTC
>JAMQPK010000079.1 GCA_023717525.1 Vicinamibacterales bacterium
TGGCTCACCGGCGTGGCGAGCGTGATGTGGCCGAGGCGCTCGCGACGAACCTTCGCCTGCGTCACTTCGACGCCGCACTTGTCGCAGATGACGCCGCGGTGCTTCATCCGCTTGTACTTGCCGCACAGGCACTCCCAGTCGGTGATCGGCCCGAAAATCTTC
Organism: Vicinamibacterales bacterium; assembly: GCA_023717525.1. Classification (GTDB taxonomy): domain Bacteria; phylum Acidobacteriota; class Vicinamibacteria; order Vicinamibacterales; family JAMQPK01; genus JAMQPK01. The sequence continues at coordinate 163 of JAMQPK010000079.1, forward strand.
GCGCAGAACAAGCCGTCGCGTTCCGGCTTGAACGTGCGGTAGTTAATCGTCTCGGGCTTGGTCACCTCGCCGTGCGACCACGACATGATTTTTTCCGGCGACGCCAGGCTGATCCGGATCGCGTCGAAATCCGAGGTCAGCGATCCACGTTCGTGAAATGAAGGTCTCATGTTCCCCCTTCGCTATAGGCTTCAGGCTCCGGAGTCCGGAGTCCAGAGTCGTTCTTAGACTTCCTCGAGTGCCGGCACCGGCACAGCAGCCGGATCTGGCAACTTCTTCTTCGTCTTCAGCAACTCCACATCCAGACAGAGGGACTGGAGCTCGCGAATCAACACGTTGAACGATTCAGGCAGCCCGGCGGTAAAGGACGCGTCGCCCTTCACAATCGCTTCGTAGATCTTCGCCCGGCCCGTCACGTCGTCCGACTTCGCGGTGAGCAGCTCCTGGAGAATGTGCGCCGCGCCGTACGCCTCGAGCGCCCAGACTTCCATTTCTCCAAATCGCTGTCCGCCGAACTGCGCCTTGCCGCCCAGCGGCTGCTGGGTGATGAGCGAGTACGGCCCGATGGATCGCGCGTGAATCTTGTCGTCGACAAGATGCGACAGCTTCAGCATGTAGATGTACCCGACCGTGACGTCCTGCTCGAACTCCATGCCCGTCATGCCGTCGTACAGCTTCGTCTTGCCCGACTTGGGCAGTCCGGCCTGATCGAGCCAGCTCTTGATCTCGGGCTCCGTCGCGCCGTCGAAGACGGGCGTGGCGAAGTAGAGGCCAAGGGCGTGCGCCGCCCAGCCGAGATGCGTCTCGAGAATCTGTCCGACGTTCATACGCGACGGAACGCCGAGCGGGTTCAACACAATCTCGACCGGCGTGCCGTCCGGCAGGTGCGGCATGTCTTCCTCGGGAAGGATGCGCGCGATGACGCCCTTGTTGCCGTGGCGGCCGGCCATCTTGTCGCCGACCGACAGCTTGCGTTTCATCGCCACGTACACCTTCACGAGCTTGATGACGCCTGGCGGCAGTTCGTCTCCCCGGCGGATCTTCTCTTTCTTCTCTTCGAACAGCTGCCGGATGACTTCGACGTTCCGCTCGGTTCTCTCTTCGAGCGCGCGGAGGTCGTCTTCCAGCCGCGGATCGTCGGTGGCGATCTTCAAGCGCACCATCGCGTCGTACGGCATCTCCTGCAGAATCTCGGGCGTCAGCACGGTGCCCTTCTTGTGCATCCGCTCGCGGCCGTACTCGTCGAACAGATCGCTGCGCAGCGTCTGGCCGTTCAGCATCTGCATGACGCGCTTCTTCACTTCGTCGTGAAGGATGCGGATCTCGTCCTGCAGGTTCTTCTCCATCATCTCGAGCTCTTCGGCCTCGATGGCTTTCGCCCGATCGTCCTTCTCGATGCCTTTGCGCGAGAAGATCTTCACACCGACGATGATGCCCTCGATGCCCGGGGGGCAGATGAGGGACGCGTCGCGAACGTCTCCGGCTTTCTCGCCGAAGATGGCGCGGAGCAGCTTCTCTTCAGGTGTGAGCTGGGTCTCGCCCTTCGGCGTCACCTTGCCGACCAGGATGTCGCCCGGCTTCACATATGCGCCGATCCGGATGATGCCGCTCTCGTCGAGATCGCGCAGGAACGTCTCGGACACGTTCGGGATGTCCCGCGTGATTTCCTCGGGCCCGAGCTTCGTGTCGCGGGCCTCGATCTCGAACTCTTCGATGTGGATGGAGGTGTAGTAGTCGTCCTTCACCATCCGCTCCGACACGAGAATCGCGTCCTCGAAGTTGTAGCCGCGCCAGGGCATGAACGCGACGAGCACGTTGCGGCCGAGCGCCAGTTCACCAAGCTCGGTGCAGGGACCGTCGGCCATCACCTGGCCCTTGTGCACTTTCTGTCCCACACGCACGATCGGCTTCTGGCTGATGCACGTGTTCTGGTTCGAGCGCTTGAACTTCGTCAGGTTGTAGATGTCGGCCCCCATCTCCTTGGTCGCCATCGCGTCTTCGCTTTCACCCTCGACGCGAACGACGATGCGCAGCGAGTCGACGTAGTCGATCGTGCCCCCGCGGCGGGCCACCGCCACCGCGCCCGAATCGCGCGCGGTGATGTGTTCCATGCCCGTTCCGACAAACGGCGCCCGTGCCCTCAGGAGCGGCACGGCCTGGCGCTGCATGTTCGATCCCATCAAGGCGCGGTTCGCGTCATCATTTTCCAAGAACGGGATGAGCGAGGCCGCAACCGAGACGAGCTGCTTTGGCGACACGTCGATGAACTGCACGTTGGCGCGCGGCGCAAGGATGAAGTTGCCTGCCTGCCGGCAGTTGATCCGGTCGCCCACGAAATTGCCCTGCGGATCGAGCTCCGCGTTCGCCTGGGCGATGATGTACTGGTCTTCTTCCCACGCCGACAGGTAGAACGAATGCGGCTCGAACTCGGCCGCACGCTTCTTCCTGCCCTTCGACGCGGCGTTCTCCTCGATGACCTCGTTGGCTTCGACGATCTCGCCGGTCTTGAACTTCGTGCCGCCGCCGTTGGTGACGAGCACGAAGTCGGCGACGCGGCCGTCCCTCACCTTGCGATACGGCGATTCGATGAAACCGAACTCGTTGATGCGCGCGTAGCACGACAGCGACGAGATGAGGCCGATGTTCGGGCCTTCAGGCGTCTCGATGGGGCAGATGCGGCCGTAGTGGGTCGGATGAACGTCGCGGACCTCGAATCCCGCGCGTTCGCGCGACAGACCACCGGGCCCAAGGGCCGACAAACGCCGCTTGTGCGTGATCTCCGACAGCGGGTTGGTCTGGTCCATGAACTGCGACAGCTGGGACGATCCGAAGAACTCGCGGATCGCCGCCATGACCGGCTTGGCGTTGATCAAGTCGTGCGGCATGGCGGTCGCCATTTCCTGGTAGACCGACATCTTTTCCTTGATCGCGCGCTCCATACGGACGAGGCCGATGCGGAACTGGTTCTCGAGCAGCTCGCCGACCGAGCGCACGCGCCGGTTGCCGAGGTGATCGATGTCGTCCACGTTCACCGGGTTCTTGCGCAGCTTCAACAGGTACTTGATGACCTCGTAGAAGTCCTGCGGGTGCAGAATCTTCTCGTCGAGCGGCGTGTTCAGCCCGAGCTTGGTGTTCAGCTTCAGGCGGCCGACGCGCGAGAAGTCGTACTTCTGCGGGTTGAAAAACATGTTCTCGAAGAGCGACCGCGAGCTGTCGAGCGTCGGGGGATCGCCCGGGCGCAGGCGGCGGTAGATCTCGATGAGCGATTCCTCGTGCGTGTGAATCGGATCCTTCTTGAGCGTCGCCGAGATAATCGGGCCGACCTCGTCACGCTCCGGGAAGAACACCTCGATCTTGTCGATGTTGTTCTCCTGCGCCATCGAAATGACGCGCGGCGTGATCTCCTCGTTGGCCTCGAGAATCACCTCGCCCGTCGACGAGTTCACGATATCGGCGGCGGCGTAGGCTCCCTCGAGCTCGGCGTCCGAGATCTCGATGGCTTCCACGTTCGCTTTCCGCAGCGCGCCGACGGCCGAGTGGGTGATCTTCTTGCCGGCCGAGATCGCGATGTCCGACTTCGGAATCGTGATGTCCTTGGCCGCGCGCAGCCCGACGAGGCTGTCGCTGACGGCCCAGAACTTCGAATCCTTCCGGAGATAGATCTTCTCGACCGTGTAGAAGGTCCGGATGATCTCGTCGGCCCCGCGCAGGCCGAGCGCGCGCAGGAACACGCTCGCCAGGAACTTGCGCTTGCGATCGATCCGCACGTAGAGCAGGTTCTTCGCGTCGTACTCGAACTCGACCCACGAGCCGCGGTACGGGATGATCTGCGCGACAAAGAGCGTCTTGTCTTCAGAGTGGAAGAACGCGCCGGGCGACCGGTGCAACTGCGAGACGATGACGCGCTCGGTCCCGTTGATGATGAACGTGCCGTTCTCGGTCATCAGCGGAATGTCGCCGAAGTAGACCTCCTGCTCCTTGATATCGCGGATGGTCTTGGCGCCGGTCTCGGGATCCTTGTTCCACACGACGAGACGGATGGTCACCTTCAGCGGCACGGCGAACGTCATGCCGCGTTCCTGGCACTCGTCCACGTCGTACTTCAGCTTCAGCGCCACCGTGTTGCCGCAGATGTCGCAGACATCCCCCTCGACGATGTTCGGGCGGCCGCAGCGCGGGCAGAGCACCTCCCGATCGCCGTACGGATCGGCGATCAGCACGTTGCCGCAACCGGCGCACGGCTTGCGAAGGTGGTGCAGGCCCTGCAGTTTGCCGCACTTGCACTCCCAGTTGCCGATGGAGTACTCGATGAACTCGAGCGACGAGTTCTCGCGGAAATCGCTGATGGGAAAGACCGACTTGAACACCGACTGCAGACCCGCGTCTTCGCGCTCGGAGGCGAGACGGTTCATCTGCAGGAAGCGCTCGTAGGACTTTTTCTGAATTTCGATCAGGTTCGGAATCGGAACCGTGGTCTTGATCTTCGAAAAGTCGATACGCTCGCGGTAGACGTTCTTGGGAAGGCTGTACATCTAAGGCTCCCGGCTCCAGGCTTCGGGCTCTCGGCCAGTCAAGGCAGAGCTAAAACCCAGGCAAAATGCAAAAGAAAAAAGACGGGGCTCCAGGCTTCGGGCTTCAGGCTTTGGGCCTGAAGTCCGAAGTCCGGAGCCTGGAGTCCTGCCGCGAACGTCTACTTGATTTCGACCTTCGCGCCGACTTCGTCGAATTTCTTCCGGATCGTTTCTGCTTCTTCCTTGGGGACGCCCTCTTTGAGGACCTTGGGCACGGCTTCGACGAGGTCCTTTGCTTCCTTCAGGCCGAGGCTGGTGACTTCACGGACGACCTTGATGATGTTGATCTTCTTGTCGGCCGGGAAGCTGACGAGGCTCACGTTGAACTCGGTCTTCTCTTCGGCAGGCGCCGCAGCAGCCGCGCCGCCCCCGGCTCCGCCGCCCGGCATGGCCATCGGCATCGCTGCCGCCGCCGAGACGCCGAGTTCGGATTCGAGCGCCTTCACGAGCTGCGACAGCTCGAGCACGCTGATGCCCTTGATGTAGTCGATCACCTGCTGCTGATTCAAGTCGGCCATGTCTATCTCCTTATAAAGACGCGCGTAAATAGTTTTCAGTTCTTAGTTTTCAGTTGTCGTTTCAGCTTTTTTCTTCTCCGCCTGCACCAACACGCTCAAAAGGTCGCGTGGCGCGGCGTTCAATACGCTCACCAGCTGGACCATCGGCGCGCTCAGCAGGAACAGCAGCTTCGCGTAGAGCTCGGGCCTGCCCGGCAGCGCGGCCAGCTCGGCCACCTCGGCCGCCTTGATCGCACGGCCCTGCACCACGGCCGCCTTGATCTGCAGCGACGGCGCGTTCTTCGCGAAGGTCGTCAGCGTCTTGGCCAGCAGCACCGGATCGGTCGCGGTGTACGCGATGGCGGTCGTGCCGACGAAGTGATCGCCAAGCGGCTCGAACACGGTGCCCTTGACGGCGCGCCTGGCCAGCGTGTTCTTGATGACCTTGTAGCTCGCCTTGGCGCCCCTGAGCTGTCTCCGCAGATCGGTGACCTGCGGGACGTTGAGGCCCCGGTAGTCGACCAGAATCGCGCTCTCGGTGCCCTTGAACGCCGCCTGGAGATCGCTGAGTTCTTCCTGTTTTTGTGCTCGTGTAACAGCCATTAGTGTTTCACCGCAACGTCGTGGTGCGCCGTATCGATCCTGATGCCAGGACCCATCGTCGACGACAACGTGACGCTCTTGAGATACTTGCCCTTGGCGGCGGCAGGCTTCGCCTTCACGATGCTGTCGACCAGCGCGTGCGTGTTGGCGATGAGCGAGTCGGGCGCAAACGACGTCTTCCCGACCGGGGCGTGAATGATGCCGGTCTTGTCGACGCGGAACTCCACTTTGCCCGCCTTGATTTCCTTCACGGCGTTGGCGATTTCGAACGTGACGGTGCCGGTCTTCGGGTTCGGCATCAGCCCGCGGGGGCCAAGAACCTTTCCGAGCCGCCCGACGGCGCGCATCATGTCCGGCGTGGCGACGACGGCATCGAAGTCCATCCAGCCGCCGTTGATCTTGTCGACGACTTCCTCACCGGCGACGTGATCGGCGCCCGCCTCCTGCGCTTCCTTCTGTTTCTCCCCGCCCGCAATCACGAGGACTTTCTTGCTCTTGCCGAGGCCATGCGGCAGCACGACGGTACCTCGCACCATCTGGTCGGCGTGCTTCGGATCGACACCGAGGCGGGCGGTTAACTCGACGGTCTCATCGAATTTCGCGTATTTGACTTTCTGGAGCAGGGGAATCGCATCCTCAATCGTCAGCGGATGCTCAGGAACCTGCTTCTTGGCGGCTTCGAACTTCTTGCCCACTTCACTCTCCTTGTGGTGCAAACGGGTCGGGTGTACCGAGCCCTCCCACTCTTCTTACATTCTCGACTCTCGGCTCTGGACTCTTGGCTCTGGGCCGAAAGTCGAAAGCCTAAAGCCCAAAGTCCTTACTGAATCACGTCCAGCCCCATCGAACGCGCGGTCCCCGAAACGGTCTTGATGGCCGCTTCGAGCGATTCGGCATTCAGATCGGGCAGCTTGATCTTGGCAATCTCTTCCACCTGCTTGGCCGTGACGGTGCCAACCTTCGTCTTGTTGGGTTCGGCCGACCCCTTCGCGATATTCGCGGCGCGCTTCAATAAAATCGACGCCGGCGGTGTCTTCGTGATGAACGAGTACGACCGGTCGGCATAAATCGTGACGACGGCCGGAATGATCAGGCCTTCCTGGCCAGCAGTCTTCGCATTGAAGTTCTTGCAGAAGTCCATGATGTTCACGCCGTGCGGTCCGAGCGCGGTGCCGACAGGCGGCGCGGGCGTCGCTTTGCCCGCGGCAATCTGGAGCTTCACCATTGCCGTAACTTTTTTCGCCATAACTTTTGTTAGTTCTCAGTTTTCAGTTCACAGTTTTCAGTTACTGATAACTGATGACTGAGAACTGACAACTCCTAAATCTTCTCCACCTGCAAAAAATCCAGTTCGACCGGCGTCGCGCGGCCGAAGATCGTCACCATCACCTTCAAGGTGTTCTTGTCGAGATTCACCTCGTCGACGACGCCGTTGAAGCTGGTGAACGGCCCTTCGTTGATCCGCACCTGTTCGCCCTTTTCGAACATGTACTTCGGCTTCGGCTTCTCGGCCGCTTCCTTCACTTGATCGAGAATCTGCTCGACCTCTTCCTTGCTCAGCGGCGTCGGCTTCACGCCGGCCCCGACAAAACCGGTGACCTTCGGCGTGTTCTTCACGACGTGCCACGCGTTGTCGGACATGTTCATCTCGACAAGGATGTAGCCCGGAAAAAACCGCTTGGGCGTCACAACCTTGCGTCCGGCGCGCATCTCGACGACATCCTCGGTCGGGATCAGGATCTCGCCGATTTCGTCCTGCAGCCCGTAGGCCTGGACGCGCTGGCCGAGCGACTCGGCGACCTTTTTCTCAAAGCCCGAGTACGTGTGAACGATGTACCACTGCTTCTGACTGACGTCGGTCATTGGCATCCTGCCCGCTACCTTGCGAAACGCTGGAACAGGTACAGCACAGCGCGATCCAGAGTGAGGTCGACGGTCCAGAGAAAGAACCCGAGGACCGCCGAGAACAGGATCACCATGATGGTGGCCGCGTAGACCTCTTTCCGAGTCGGCCAGGTAACGCGCTTGAGCTCGTTGCGGACCTCGATGAGGAACGTGCGGCCTCGATTCCACCAGCCGCTGACGTTCTCCCGCGCTTCCCCGATGTTTTCAGTCACCACGTTGCTGTTTGCCATTTCACGGTTCTGAGTTGTGCGTTCCTGCCGGTCTCAAGTCTTGGCAGGCCAGGAGGGTCTCGAACCCCCAGCCCCCGGTTTTGGAGACCGGTGCTCTACCAATTGAGCTACTGGCCTGTA
>JAMQPK010000209.1 GCA_023717525.1 Vicinamibacterales bacterium
TCGGCATCGCGCTGCGACGCGCGGTTGGCAAGAACGATCATGCCGTTGTCGCTGATGATCTGCCCGCCCTTGACCATCGTGGAGGTCACCTGGTCGTGCCCGATGTAGTGGACGCTCATCGGCACGCCGGCGGCCGTCGCGAATACCCCGGCCGCAAACGCGGCCACGATCGCGAGTAGATATCTCATCGCTGCTCTCCCTTAGGTGATATGCGCACCTTCCGCTGCGGTGTACAGCGTGTAGACCGACTGGCTGCTCGTCATCAACAGCCGGTTGCGGTGCTTGCCCACAAAGCACAGGTTCGCGGTGCCCTCTGGCATCACAATCTGGCCAATCTTCTTGCCGTCCGGCGCGTACACGTGGACACCGTCCACTCCCTCGCCGCCGAATCCGGTCGCGCACCAGACGTTGCCGTCGACGTCGGCGCGGATGCCGTCGTGGAAACCGACGTCCTGCACCGCGAACTCGCGCCGGTCCGTCAGGCGGCGGCCGTTGTCCTGAACGGCCCACGCGATGACCTTCGCCTTTTCGTTCGGGAAGTGCGTCGGAGCGGTGTCGGCGACGTAGAGCGTGCGGTAGTCGGGCGAAAAGCACAGGCCGTTCGGCTTCTTGATTTCATCGGTGAGCTTGGTCAGCCGCCCGGTCTGCGGGTCGATGTGGTAGACGCTCGTCGGCAGCTCGAGCGGGCGCGAGTTGCCTTCGTAGTAGCCCTGGCTGCCGTACCCCGGATCGGTAAAGAGAATGCTGCCCGAGGCCGGATGCACAATCACATCGTTCGGCGCATTCAAGCGCTTGCCGTCGTAGGTTTCGGCAAGAATGGTTGGATCGCCCTGATATCCGTATCGCACGACACGGGCGGTTTCATGCTCGCACGAAATCTGCCTGCCCTGCGCATCGAAGGTATTGCCGTTGGAGAAATTCGATTGCACGCGCAGCGGCGTCACCGATCCGGTTACTTCGTCCCAGCGCAACTGGCGGTTGTTGGGAATGTCGCTGAACACAACGTAGCGGCCGACGCCGTTCCAGGCCGGCCCTTCTGCCCACAGCGCTCCCGTCCACTCGCGGACGAGCGGCGTGTTGCCGACCATGTACTTTCTGAAGCGCTCGTCGAGGACTTTCCATACGCCGGACGGGTAGCGGATCGGCTCCGGCCCGACCGGGAAACCTTGTCCTCGCGCGGATACCGATTGCGTCAGGACCGTCACCGCCGCCGAGGCGGCTCCTGCGGTAAGAAACGAGCGCCGGTCGATTCCTCTCATAGCGTGCGATTATCGTCTAAACCGCACGATTCGCGCGAGTGCCTCCTGGCTATCTGCCGCAAAGACGCGGCGCGAGCTGCAACAGAGTGCGCGCCGTTACCGCCGTGTCTGGAAAATCTGAGAACAGCCCGTCGATGCCAAGGCAATAGAACTGGACGTACTCTTTGGCCGGGCTTTCACCATAGTCGCCGCCCTGGTACCGTTGCTCGTTCCGGAACGTCCAGGTGTGAACGATCAAGCCGAGCCGGTGGGCGTCGCGAATCAGGGTGGTCGGTGGCAGCACTTTCTTGTCAGAGTCATCGACCGTGCCGTCATGGTTCACATCGTCGGCCTGTCCGTCATGATTCGCGTCGACACCTGCGACGCTGACGATGTATCGCTTCCAGGGCCCGACCCCATCGGCGTAGGTCGCAATTTCCGCCAATCCTGCGGGCGTCACGAGATCAGCGTAGGTTCGGGGGTCGCCAGAAACCTTGAAGTCGTACGGACCGTAGCCGTCGCTATCGATCGAACCGTCGACACGAACGTCGTTGGCGTCGACCAACTGCACCAGTGGCAGCCGCGTCATCCGATTCAACCGGCGCAGATTTCCGACCTCAAAGGACTGGATGAAGACAGGCGAGCCCGGCTCGCCCCAGCCGTGGCGTTCGAGCGACCGAAGAAGCTTCTCTTCGAGCGGCAGCCTCACGCCTCGGTGGTAGGTGGGGTGCTTGGTTTCGGGGTACACACCGATGACACGGCCCGTGTATCTGCCCCAGGATTGGGCAAGCTCGATCACTTCGTCGAACGTCGGCACCTGATAGAAATCGTTGAACTCCTGCGGGCGAAACGCGAGCCGTTGCTTGGCGCGTAGAGTCTTGATCTCCGCCAGCGTGAAGTCGTCGGCAAACCAGCCACGTTCCTTGATCCCGTCGATTGTCTTTTCCGTGAGCCTTGACGCAAATTCCGGATGGCCCGCGACGTTGGTCGTTTCGGTGATGTTCACTTCGTGCCGGGCGATGAGGACACCGTCCTTGGTCGATACGAGATCCGGCTCGATGTAGTCGGCACCCCGTAGAATCGCCAGCTTGTAGGACGCGAGCGTATGCTCGGGAAGATATCCTGTGGCGCCTCGGTGTCCGATGACGAGCGGCATCTTCCGGTCCTCGTCCCGATCGCGTCGATCGTCGTCCCAGCGCTCGGTGCCCAGCACCCGAACACCCGCCAGCACGGCACCCACCATCGTTATCGCAAGCAACGCACGTTTCATTGTGTATGCTCCTCTTGAGCAACACTTGTACGCGCTCGACGTAAAGAGCCCTTCACAGCGCCAACAAGGCGCCGTCAATTTCTCGCGATGTGAAGTTACGGCATCAACGCGCCAACGTTGTCTGAGCGTTGCACCGCCCGCAGAACCCTAGAACTCTAGAACCCTGGAACCTTACGTCAGTGCGTCAGCGAGTAGATCACGTAGTTGACGCCGATCTTGTAGGCTTCGTTGGTGGGATCGATCGCAAACAGTCCCGTATCGGACCACTCCCAGTATTCCGCGAGATCGTTGTTGTGGTTCGCCAGCGCCAGCATGCGGCCACCCGGATCGTCGTGTTCGAAGAGTGCCTTGAAGTCGGGCACCATGCCGGGAAACATCGGATGGTCGTAGTCGATTTTCTTCAGCTCGAAAAATGAATGGAAGATCGGATGCGCCACGTTGATCTCGATCCAATGATTCTCGGGCAGCACACGGCGCATCTGGGCGGCCATGTTATTCCACTGCGTCGTCTCGAAGTCATCGAAGAGAATCAAACCGCCCTTCAACAGATACTGGCGCAGATTCAGCGCCTCACCGTCCGTCATGTCCCAGAATCCCGGCTCCGACATATAGACCAGCGGGTGCCGGAAGATCTCCGGATCGCCGAGATCGAGTACGTTGCTGCCGTTCGTGCGCGCCCGGGCGGTGGAGAGGTCGGCAATGATCGACGCGAGGTGACGATCCGCGCGCGGGTAGTCGTGGTTCCAGCTCGAGCTGGGGTGATACCGAAGGCGCGTGAACACCCACTGACCGTCGTACTTCAAATTGGGAGAGGCAGACGGCCAGTAGGACCCGAATTGCGCCGATGCCCACATGGGAAGCGCCAACGCCAGGCAGACCACGACGAAGGATCTCACGCCATACCTCGAGATCGTCACCAGGAGCATGCCCGGACGATGAGCGATGGCGCCAAACTGAGTTTTCAGGCCCGTGGCCGCGATCCGGCACTGCATCGGGTTACCCCGTGGTCACAACGATGGCGTTACACGCCCGTCCGGCACTGCGTCTGTACGAATGAGG
>JAMQPK010000220.1 GCA_023717525.1 Vicinamibacterales bacterium
ACCGACCTCGATGACGGCAATCTGAAGATGACGACCGATTTCAGGCGCGTCTACGCGACGGTCATCAAGGAATGGCTCGGCTACGATCACGCCGAGCTCATTCTCAAGGGCCAGTTTGCGCCCCTGGGCGCGTTCGCGTGAGGATGGCGAGTCGCGTCACTGTCGAAGTTCCCGGATCGCATCACACCAGAGCTGCAGCGTGAGGTCGCTTCGCTCCGGTGGGCCCACCACGTAAGGTCGTACCTCCTTGGCATATCGCGCACGCAGCAATTCGAGATCGAGCGGAATGGCTACACCGAGGTATTTGATATCTTCGAGGTCGACGTCGGAGTTGCGTCCCAGCTTCGTCAAGGCCAGGTCGTGAGGTTCAAGAACCATCAGGCGAAGCCTGGCAAATGACCCGGCAAAGACTTCGGTCGCCCGTTCTTCGTACTGGTACGGAAGGCTCGCGACGGTGACCATTTGCAGATACACGCGGTATTTCTTGTGGAGGGGACTCCCTTCGCCAGCCTGCGCGAGCAGTGGTGCCTTTGCGTCGCTGGGCGCGACCTCGCAGAGATCGATGTCCGCCGTGGGTCGTGGCAACCCGTACGTCAGCATGATCGCAAATCCTTCCAGGCAATAGAGGGCGACCGGCGCCGGGATGGCTGCATCGATCTCCGCGAGAAAGAATCGCCACGGCTTACCGATCTCCTCACTCGGCATATCGGAGCGTTTCGGCCGTCATGCTCGTGAGCAGATTCCAATGCGCTGCGACTGCCGATCGATGAACCTGAAAATACTGGCGCTCGGCCGGCGTGAGTCCTCGAGCGAGTGAATCCACTTTAGCCAGACGGGCGTCCTCAAGCGTCTGTTCCCACTTGGCGAATGCCGCGACAGGTGCCGCGAGGCCACGCGTCTGCGCCAGGTCGCGCGCGAGACTCACAAGGAATCCGAGGCGGTTCTGGAGGTTCTCGTGCTTGGCGCGGTCTACCAGCCACTGCCAATCGAGGTTGGGATAGTGGAGCAGAACCCAAGGCAGCGCTTCCGTCAGGCGAGGCTCCAGGTGGTCCTGTCGGAGAGCCATCAGGAGCAGAGTCGCCGGGTTCCTGCGGTGCTTAGCGTTCGAGAGGTACGCAAACGGCGGGTAGCCCAATGCGCCCAGGCTCGCGGCGAACGCCTGAGGACGCAAGGCGGTCTCGTCTGTGAGAGGAAGCGTGCTGGCGGAGATGGTCGTGTACCTCGCGAGTCGAGTCACGACACGCGGCGGAACCCGCCGACGGCCATTTTCCAACAGTGAGAGATACGGCTGCGACACCCCGAGCTTGGCCGTGGCCTGCTGCTGGGTCCACTGCAAGCGTTTGCGTGTCTCGCGAAGTTCTCGGCCAGTCATTTTGTGATATTACACTTGTTGTAATATTCAAGTCAATCCGGCAGGCGGACGATAGGCATCGAGTATGGAAAGATACCCCCCATGTTCGTGGTGCTCCATTTGCTCCTCAGCGCAGCTGTTGCGACAGCCTTCGCGTCGCAGTTCGGGTACACCATGCGCCCGATCGCCGCGCACGTTCTGCTCGTTGCGGAATGGGATCTCGCCCTTGTGGCTCTGATGAGCGTGTTCAGAGCCCGGCGGACCTATCGCTTCCTGATGGCGGTCACGTGCACGTTGCAGGCCTATCTATATCTGCTGCACGCGGTCAGCAATATTTTCTGGGGCCGGAACATGACCGGGCATCTGGTGCTCGCCTTTGGGCCGACGGTCTGGTCGGGACGAGAACCGTTTCCGGTGGGGGCGATCGGTATCTCCGTTTTCGCTCTTGTGACCTTCGCCTTGATGACGGCGATCGTCGTTTTTGGTGGCCGCGCGCTCGACAACAGCCTGTCGTACGGCTTCAGGCGATTCCATTACACGCGCACTCTCGCTGCTGGTCTCGCGATGGCCGCACTGTTTGGCGCGACCATTCGCTGGGGCATCGAGAGCCGGAATGCACCGCTTTGGAATCAGGAGTTGATCGCAAGTTTCTTCCGGCCTGACGGATTTGCGTTCGAGCCCACCCCCCGCCGGTACGCCGTCGCGGAGCGAGATGCCGTTCTGCGCGCAACGTATCCGCATCGGTCGCCGCCGGCCAGCCGCAAGCACGTCGTCCTCATCATTGTCGATTCGTTGCGAGCCGATCGCATGCAGGTGTACGGATATTCCCGGCCTACAACACCATTTCTCTCGCAGCTGGTCCAGAGCGGGCGCATGAAGAAAGTGGGTGCGGCATTCTCCACTTGTTCGGAATCGTTCTGCGGCATCACGAGCACGCTCGCAAGCCGCGAATTCCTCGACATCAGCGCACACACGTTCGATCTCCAGGATGTGCTGCGGGATACGGGATATCAGACACGGTTTCTGTTGTCGGGCAACCACAGTGCGTGGAACGGACTGCCGCAGTTTTACCGCGCGAGCGCCGGAACGTTCTTCGATGGATCGCAGACACGCCGTTACACGATGGACGACGACCGCCTCGTGCTGGAAGGGCTCGAACGGGTGCCCACTGCGTCAGAAGATCAGCCGACGTTTTTCTACGTGCACCTCATGTCGACGCACTATCTTGGCGTGCAGTTCCCGGAGTCGCACGTGTTCACGCGCCCCGACGACTCGATAAGCCCTGGGCTCGAGCCATACAAGATCCTCGAGAAACTGAACAAGCCGGACCGCTACGACGACAAAGTCCTCCAGGCCGACGGCATCATTCAGCAGCTCTTCGCCGCGTTGGCCGCAAAGCACTATCTCGATGATGCGATGGTGATCGTCACAGCCGATCACGGGGAGGGACTGGGCGAGCGCCACTGGGCGCACGGTTGGGATCTCTACAACGAGGATATCCGGATCCCGATGCTGCTGTACGACATGCCCAAGGTCGAGTATCCGGATCTGGCGTTCGCCGCGCAGGTGGACATTGCACCGACGATTCTCGACAGGCTCGGGCTACCGATTCCGGCTTCGTGGCAAGGGCAGTCGCTGCTGGCGCCGGCCCGCAAGCGCTTCACGTACCACCAGACCTACTTCCTGCCCAATCGTTTCGCTGTTCTCTATCGCGACGAACGGGCGTTGTTCAAGTTCATCGCGACGCCGCAGTACGGCAAGGAAGAGCTGTACGACCTGACCGTCGATCATGGCGAGGTTCACAACCTGGTGACCGAACAGCCTGCGCTCACTGAACTCCTGCGCAACAAGGTGCGAGCATATCGGCTCGAGGAATGAGCGCGGATCTTGAGCGCTGACCTGTCGCATCGGCTCGCTGCGATGGCAGACCTCAGCGAACTGAGGACACTGATGGCGGCTTCCATCCGTGCGCTCCTCGGAGCGTACTTGGATGGGGCGCGCGTCGAAGCATCATTCGAATTCATGGGGGTCGATACTCAGCTTATCGAGGATGGAACCTATTTTGTGGTCGAGTGCGAGCATCGAATCGCAGGGTGTGGTGGTTGGAGCCGTCGCGCGACGCTCTTTGGTGGCGACCATTCGGAGGGCCGCGACGCGCGTCTCCTTGATCCCGCGACCGAGCCGGCTCGCGTGCGCGCCATGTACACACACCCGGACTTCACGAGGCTCGGGATTGGGCGACTCGTTCTTTCGTTGTGTGAGTCCGCTGCGGCGCGAGAGGGGTTTCGCTCGATGGAGCTGATGGCCACGGTTGCGGGCGAGCCGCTCTATGCGGCATGCGGCTTCTCGGTTCTCGAGCGGGTCGAGGTGCCCACATCGCAGGGTGTGACTGTCCCGGGCGCCCGCATGGCGAAGCTCATCTCGTGAAGCGCTGGGAATTGCTCGGTGAAGCGCGGACACCGGACGGCAGTCTGATGGCGCTGATGCGGCGCGACCGCGAGCATGTGATTCTCGCCAACGGCAAGCCGCTGATGTCGAGCCTGATGCACGGTTCGGAGGAGGCGCTCGCCACGGCCGCCTGCGAACGTGCTCGGACGCTTGTGCATCCGTGTGTGCTCGTCGGCGGTCTGGGGATGGGGTTCACGCTTCGCGCGGCACTCGATCTGCTTCCACCCGATGCCACCGTTGTCGTGGCCGAACTGCTGCCGGCTGTCGTGGAGTGGAATCGTGGTCCTCTCGCGCCTCTTGCCGGTGCACCGTTGAAGGACAGGCGAGTGCAGGTCGTCCCGGGCGACGTTGCCGCTGAGTTGCAGTCGAGCCAGAACCGGTTCGACGTCGCGCTGCTCGACGTAGACAATGGGCCATCGGCATTCACCGAATCTGCCAACGCGTGGCTCTACACGGACCCAGGTCTTGTCGCTGCGCGAAAGGCCCTGAAGAAAAGCGGTGTGCTGGCCATCTGGTCGGCCCGGGACGATCGCAAGTTCGAGCAGCGCTTGCGCTACAACGGGTTTACAGTGGAAGTCACTCGCGTGCGCGCTCGCTTGAAGCGAGGCGGCCCGCGCCACACAATCTTTCTGGGGCACAAATAGCGCGTCTCACACCAGATCCATCCGTTCGAACTCGCCCGCCATCGCAAACCGAATGTTCTGCAATGCCCGCTCCGCAATGCCGCGGTTGGATTCCACCGTGTTGCTGCCGACGTGCGGAGTCAGCACGACGTTCGGCAGCGATCGCAGGTCGCCGCTGCCTTCCGCCGGAACATAAGGCTCGCGTGCAAACACGTCGAGCGCAGCGCCTGCGATGCGACCCGCGGAAAGGGATTCGAAGAGGGCGGCTTCAACCACGACAGCGCCTCGCGCGGTATTAATCAGCCAGGCGCGATCGCTCAGCAAGGCGAGCCGCTCGCGGTTGATGAACCCGATCGTATCTGGCCTGGCGGGCATGTGCAGGCTGACGAAATCCGCGCCGCGCACCGCGGCGGCAAAATCGTTCGTCACCAGCTCGAAATGGTCGAGGCCTTTCGGCGCTGGCGCATCCGGCCTGGTGCACCCCGTGACGTGCATCCCATAGCCGAGCGCGGCAATGCGGGCGACGGCGCGTCCAATCCCACCGCAACCGATCACCGCGAGCCGTTTGCCGTGTAAGTCATTTCCAGCGGCCGCATTCCACGTGCCGGTTTCCATGGCGCCCAGCGCGACAACCAGCCTTCTTGACGCGGCTGCGATGAGCAGCATCGTGTGCTCCGCAACCGACTGGTTTAGGACATCGGGTGTATTGGTGCAGAAGAGCCGTGCAGCCGTGGCCCTCGTCTTATCGATGCCGTCGTGGCCTACACCAAAGCGCGCGATGACGCCACCGGCGGGCAGGGCGTCGTAGAGGGGCCCCGAGTAGTGACGTCCTCCGACGATGACGAATCGCGCCTGAAAATCGTGAATGGCTGCCGCGAGTGCGTGTTCATCAGAAGGGGCAGGCCGGCATTCCAGCCCCGTGGCCGCCAGGAAACAGTCTTCGCCCTTGCGGTACTCCGGTTCGGTTACCAGCACAGTCGGTTTTGAGTCCGGCATATCGCTTCAGAATCTACCATTGACGTTGCGCTCCGCTGGCTCATATTCTGCCGCCACCAATGCCAGTCCGCCGGAAGGTCCTCGCGATGACGATGGCGTTGGCGGCCATTACCTATCTCGATCGCGTTGCCATTGGGGTGACGCGGCCCTACATTGCGCGCGACCTCGACCTCACACCCACGCAAATGGGATACGTGTTCAGCGCGTTCTATCTGTCGTACGCGCTGTTCGAGATCCCCACGGGCTGGTGGGGAGACAAAGTCGGCCCGAGGAAGGTCCTCACCCGCGTCGTCTGCTGGTGGTCGGTCTTCACCGTGCTGACGGGCTTCTCATTCAGCTATTGGTCGCTGTTGGGTATCCGTTTCCTGTTCGGAGCGGGCGAGGCTGGCGCGTGGCCGAATGTGGCGCGTACGTTTTCGCGCTGGTTCCCGCGTCGCGATCGCGGCACGGTGCAAGGCACATTCTTCATGGGCGCGCACCTCGCCGGCGGGCTCACGCCCCTGCTCGCGACAGCGTTGCTGGCGTACATGGATTGGCGGACGTTGTTCGGCGTCTTCGGATCGGTGGGGTTTCTTTGGGCGCTCGTGTGGTATCGATGGTTTCGTGACACACCAGCGGAGCATCCGGCCGTCAGTGCCGATGAGCGCGCGTTCATCGAGGACGGAATTGTCGTCGACCTTCGTCCGCTTGAAAAGACGCAATGGAAGAGCTTGCTGGCCAACCGCACGGTGGTCTGCCTCTGCCTGATGTACTTCACGCAGACGTTCGGCAATGCGTTCTATGTCACCTGGTTGCCCACAACTCTGGCGTCGCGCGGCCTGTCGGTTAGGACGGCAGCAATCCTCTCCGGTTTGCCACTGACGCTGAGCGTGGTCGCCGATCTCGCGGGTGGCTTCACAACCGATGTGACGGCGAGACGGCTCGGCCTTCGCCTCGGCCGTATCATCGTCGGCGCGGGCGCGCTTACTGCGGCTGGCCTGTTTACGATTGCCGCCGCGGTAGCAGATTCCCCGGTTGTCGCTGCCGTGCTGATTGCTCTTGGAGGGGCGGCGTCGAACTTCCTGCTCGGGGCCGCGTGGAGCACCTGCATCGACATCGGCCGCCGGCGTGCCGGCGCGGTAAGCGGTGCGATGAACACGTCGGGCCAGGTGGGGGCGATATTCAGCCCGATTCTCATCGCGTTCGTGGCGCAGCGATTTGCGAGTCCGAACGCTTCGCTGTATCTCACGGGCGTGCTGTTCCTGATGGGTGCTGTATGCTGGTTGTGGGTCGATCCCACCAAGCCTGTTTCCGACTGAGTCGATGCTGTTCGATGTTGCAAAGAAGGCAAAATGACAAATCTTGAATCAAGCTCTCCACTCCAGGACGAAACCGCGCTTCGCTGGAGCGCCCTCGAGCGCGAACGCGAACCCTGTATCGTCGTTTCCGAGCGTATGGAACTTGTGTACCTCAATGCAGCAGCCCGTCAGCTGGCGCCCGGCGTGTGGTTTGGCAAACGTTGTTTCGAAGTGCTTCCGAATGTCGATGAAAGCTGCGCATTGCACTGCCCGAAGATCCGCGCAGTTACTGAATCGCCAGACGTCGTCTACTGCGAGGAGACCATCGGAACGCGAGAGAGCGACCAACAGGGCTTCGGGGTTGGACTGATTCCGCTGGGACCAGGCGGCGACACCCCAGCTCGCGCCATTCTGCTGCTGCGGGCCAAGGATGGCAGCGACGACAGTGTGTTTCAGGGGCAACTGCTACAGGATGCGAAGAGCCTCGCGAAGCGAATTAGTTCGACGTGATTCTCAGGTTGGTCGGTGGGCCGGGCGGGGTCGAGCCGCGCGGGACGACCAGGAGCGTCACACTTTGAGGTGGGAGTGACAGCGTCATGCCGCCGCCGCTCACGCTGACATCTGCTAGTCGCGTAATGCTGTTCGCCGCGGTCAACTGCCACACTTGTGCCGCGGCGCCACTCTGAAGATTTGCGATGTTGATGACAGCGGTTGTGTTGGCTGACAGGTACTTGCAGACAATCATCACGGTGACGGCCCCGTCTAGTGACCGCTGCGCCGCGAAGGCGGAAACGTTGTCGGGGTTTGGTGTCGTCGCGGCGATGCTCGTCTCGCCAAACGTCGACTTGCTTCCGTCATAGTTTCGGTAGAGCTTCATGGCTTTATAGGTAGGCGTGCCCGTTGCAGGCGTCGTCCATCGCGCGGCCATGTCCAACCCTTCGCGTCCAAAGATTCCGAAGATGTCGGCCTGTGCCGTCGCGCCGTTGATGTGATTCTCCGCGCCCCAGTTGTATTCAGTGACACCCGTCTGCGTACCGGGGTAGTAGGTGTTCACCCAGTTCTTCAGACGTCGAACCAGCTGGACGCGATCGCCGATCCACGATTCGTCGACGTAGCCCGGATCCCACAGCGAACGCGTCGATCGATTGCGGCGCAGCTGCATCGCGCTCGAGACGTCGTCGCTGAACTCTCCACCCTGCGGATAGTAGTGGACCGTGAAAATGTCGAGGAGACGCGTTCCGGCCGTCGTGCTGGCCTGGCGCAATGCAGTGAGAAGCCAGGGCAGATAGTCGGCCCCGCCGTGATTATTTCGATCCGGAAGATTGCCCCAACCGTTTGCGCCGCCGTACTGCTGATCGAAGCCGCTGAACAGATAGCCGCTCCAGCCCCACTCCTCGGGTCCGACTACCGACGCAGATGGGTCGATCGCCTTGATCCTCCCCGCGTACTCGACCATCTTGTTCCTGACTTCATCCATCGTTGCACCAGTGGGATGCACGTCGCGATGTGTGCTGTGCCAGATGCTTGGCTCGTTGTCGAGAATGTAGTAACGGAGGCCACCGCTTGCCTGAGTACCCCAGCGTGCAACAAGGTGTTGCACCCAGCCCTGCTGAAATAGCGAGGTTGACGGTACGTTGGCATCGTTCGGATCGTTTCCCGCGACGAACTGGCCGTTTGTGCGCACACCGTTTCCGGCGTCTGGAAACCACTGCCAGTCGTTGCCGGTTTGCGCGCCGTATTTCGCAATGGAAAAGCCGGCCAGCTTTCCCCGATTGGGGCCTACCTTGGCGACCCAATCCACCAACGGGATGGTCAACATTGGTTGCGCGCCGGCAGACCGTGCGTTCGCGATGAACGTGTCACCTCTCTCGCCTGCCGTGGCGCTGCTGTCGCCGATGCTCTGAAAGTACCAATCGTTGCCGCGATTGTCGGCATTCAACTGCCAGTTGTACCGCGTCGTGTTGTTGCCGCCGTTCCGGTTCAGCGGTGTATTCAGATCGTTCAGCTGCGCGGTCGTGGCATGCGCAACGCCGTAGACGTTTGGGTTGATCGCGTGGCGCCCAACCGCGGTGTCGACGTTGATGCTCACGCCCGGATTCTGGGCGTGAACCGGGCGTGCCCAGGCGAGCAGAATCAGAACGAGCAGGCCGTTGCGCGCACGCATGCTTGCGCGGGTAGGAGGCACGATCCGTGCCGGTTCGAAGCTCGCGTCATCTTGCCGGGTCTTGAGGGCCGCAACGGACTTGCGGCATCGCGGAACGTCGCTGGATTTACAAAACCGTCAATTGCCAACTTCGAAAGGCACTTGCTGAACGGCGGCCTGGTTGCCTGCGCGAGAGGCAGCCCTCACCATGAGCACGTACTTGCCGGCTGCGACGCCTTTCAGCGGAATTTCGACCTTGTACCACTCGGCAGCGGCCCTGGTATTGGCCGGGATCGCCCGCTCCTCGTGTTTCTGGAACGCGACGCGATCATTGTCGGCGCTGCGAATCGTTGTTGTAACGTCAAAGGTATGTGCCAGACGCGACGAATTGTCATAGACCTGCCCGGCCACCACGATCGTGTCGCCCTGGCCGAACAATCGGATGGCCGTCGGCGGCGCCGCCAGCACATCGGTGAGCAGCGGATCGGGCCGCACCGTCATGATTCCGCCACTACGCGACGACGTCAGGATAAGGCCGCTCAGTGCGAAGGGTGCTTTCGTGTAGTCGGGCATTTCCAGATCGTAGGGGACTGTCCCGACACTCTTGCCGACCGAGTCGTGCGCACCCACGCGAATCTGGTAGCGCGAAGGGGGCAGATTCAGCCGTGCAAGAAGGCGCACGCCTCCGCGGCTGACGACAGCGTGGGCGTCGTCCCGCAAATTCAGACTGAATTTCTGCAGCTTCGAGTCGGCCAGCTTGCCCTGGTAGTCGACGGCGGTGATTGAGATCTCGATCTGGTCGTTGAACGTGTCACCTGTGTGCTCGAATTTCAGATCGGGCCCGTTGAGCTCCACCGCGAGCAGCACCGACCCTTTGCGGTCGTCACCTTTGAACGGCGCGGCGAACACGCGGATCGGTAGCGTGCCGACCGGCAGCGGGTTCTTCAACGCCTCGATCAATGCCGGTGACGCGCCGCCGGCCGCAGCCGCCTCGCGCGGTTTGGGCGCTGTTTTTGGATTCAGGGGCATGTAACCTTTGCGCGCCCTGACCTTCAATCCCGGACGCGTGACGCGAACCTCGATCTTTCTGAACCTGCCTGGGGATCGGCTGGAGTCACTGTGATAACCGATCAGGTAGTACGTGCTGGTCTCCCGGGCAATGCGCGCGAGGGCGCCCGCAATGTCGTTGCTCCGTACGGCGGCCGTTCCACCCGTCTCGTCGGCCAGCGCAATGAGGCTTTCCTGGCTCAGCAACAGCTCGCGGCCGAATGCACCGGGGCCGACTTCCGCCACCTGCGGATCGCCGAGACTGCTCGTACTGGCGAGGATGTCGTCGCCGCCGCTTGCGAGCCCGCGAGGGTCGACGGCGTAGATGCTGACGTTGGCGCGCTGGGCCGCAGCGATGGCGTCGCGCGCGCGACTGAGCAGTGTGCCCGCCGATCGGTTATTGAACATGTCGTAGATGTCGTAGTCGATGCCCTCGCTGAAGAGCAGCATCGCTTTACGGCGGCCCTGCAGGTCTGTCATCCAGCCGGCAAGATTCGTTATTAAGTCGAACATGCTGCGCGCATTCATCGCCCGCTCGGCTTCGGCTGGATCGGAGATGGGGTCGCGGCTCTGCGAGCTCGACGCGCTCGGATCAGTTGCATCACCTTGCGTGCTGCGATCGAGCAGGTGGATAGCCAGCCTTTCCGTTGCCGCCGAGGGAATCTTCTGTCCCATGAACCGATCGACGGCCTGCAGCAGCAGGCGGCGGTTGTTCGTCAGCTCCTGAGTCCCGTCCAGCCGTCCGCTCGCCTGCACGACTGCGGTGAGATCGTTGGGACCCACGTACTGTTCAATGAACCGCTTCGCTGCGTTGCGGACGACCGGTGTGCGGGTAAGGGTCGTGTGAAGGTCGTCCAGCACCAGCACGTACAAGCGTCCGTCGAACGTGCGTCTGGTGGACTGTACGTCGGGTTCGAAAGCGGCCGCCCTCGCAATCGCTGCCGGCGACGGGAGCGGAAGATCCACGAGTGCGAAGACCGACGGCACCTGCCGTTTGCCGTCCTCGTAGATTTCAAAGTCGCCTTTGGACAGGCTGGTCACGGGATTTCCGCGCTCGTCTGTCACCACCGCGTCGATTTCGACGAAATTCGCATCGGCCCGGAATGTGGCCAACGGGCTCTGCGGGTCTTCCGGCGGTGGCGGCTGCTGCGCGCGTCCAGCCGCAATCCAGACAGCAGAAAAGGCGACCGATACGATCAGTGCTTTGCGGAGCATGTGTGGTCCTGAGCTCATCATAAGACATGTTTCGTGGTTTAATGCCGCCATGTTCCTGCTGGCTTCACTTGTCGCAGTTTCGGCCGCGATTGCCGCAGATCTGCCTGCCGGCCAGATAGTCGACCGAGTGACCTGCACGGCCGATCCCTCGCAGAGCTATGCGCTCTTCGTTCCGAGCAACTACACCCCATCGCGATTGTGGCCTGTGATTTTCGCGTTCGATCCGGGCGGGCGCGGACGCGTTCCCGTGGAACGGTATCAGGTCGCTGCCGAGCGTTACGGCTTCATCGTCGTCGGGTCCAACAACTCCCGCAATGGTTCGGCCGATATCGCCAGAATCCTTTCCGCCATGACCTCCGATGTCGAGACTCGCTTTGCCATCGACGCGAAGCGGGCGTATATGGCCGGCATGTCTGGCGGTGCTCGGGTGGCGCTCGGGGTGGCGATTGCCTCGAAGGACATTGCCGGCGTCATCGCTTCGAGTGCGGGATATCCCGACGGGCGTCTGCGGAAAACGCTGCCGTTCCCGGTGTTCGCCACCGCGGGAACGGAAGACTTCAACCACCTCGAAATGCGCCAGTTCGACCAGGCGCTGACCTCGGCTCACCATCTCGCGATTTTCAGGGGCGGCCACGTCTGGCTGTCGAGCGAGTTGGCGCTCGAGGCCGTGGAGTGGATGGAGCTGCAGGCGATGAAGACCGGCCGGAAGCCTCGCGACGATGGCGAGATCGATCGGTTGTTCGCCGCGCGTAAAGCCGCGATCGATGTGAGCAAGGTAGACAAGGAAACCTACCTGGCGTTGCTGGCCATCGCCGACGATTTCCAGGGACTTCGGGATGTGTCGGCTCTCGCGGCGCGGGCGACCGAGCTTGGGCGCGACAGGAACATTCGCGCGGCGATAAAGAAGGATGCTGATGACGATCACCGTGAAGAAGCAATCCTGCGCGAAGTGACGGCGTCTGTGGCACGGCTCACCTCTGACGACAGGCTGGAAGCGCTTGCCTCGCTTCGACAGAAATGGAAGGAGCTATCGGCGCAGGCGAAGGACCCGGTCGACTCGGCGGAGCGGCAGCTGGCGCGGCGTGTGCTCGGGGCACTGAGTGCGGACGCGACGAAGGATCCGGAGTACTTGAAGATCATTGCGGAGTATCGACTGGGACGAGGAGGGGTGCAGTGACACGCGTCGTCGTTCTTGGTGCGGGTTTTGGCGGTCTCGAGCTGACGACGATACTGTCCGATGCTTTTGGCGATGCGATTGACATCGTCCTCATCGACAAGAGCGACGCGTTCGTCTTCGGGTTCGCGAAGCTCGATGTGATGTTCGGGCGGCGGATGCCTGCCGCCATTCGTCATCCTTATCGCGACATCGTCAAGCCCGGTGTGCGGTTTCTGCAATCAGCCGTGCGCTCCATCGATCCGTCGGCCCGGCGCGCCGTGACTGACGCCGGCACGTTCGACGCGGATGTCCTGGTAGTGGCGCTCGGCGCAGATCTTGATCCGGCGGCAACTCCCGGTCTCGTCGAGGGTGGCCACGAGTTTTACTCGGTGGCCGGAGCCGTAGCCCTGCGCGACGTGCTTCAACGATTCGAGCGGGGGCCGGCCATCATCGGCGTCACAGGGAAATCGTTCAAGTGCCCACCAGCTCCAAGCGAGACGGCGCTGCTGTTGCACGACTATCTCACCGAACGTGGACGCCGCGAGGCGACCGATATCGCAGTCGTGATGCCCTTCGGCACGCCCATTCCTCCGTCGCCCGACACGTCGCGAGCCATCCTTGCCGCCTTCGCGGAGCGCGGTATCAAGTTTGTGAAAGACAACCTCGTTCGGGCTCTCGATACGGGGCGAAAGGTGGCTGTGCTGAGCGATGGAACCGAGATGCCCTACGAGCTGTTTCTTGGTGTGCCCGTGCATCGTGTGCCGGCGGTCGTCGTCGAGTCGGGGCTCGCTGTCGATGCGTTTGGATGGGTGCCAGTCAACAAGAAGACACTGGAAACGAGTTTCCCTGGGGTATACGCCGTGGGCGACGTGAACGGCGTAGGCACGCCGAAGGCAGGTGTTTTCGCGGAGGGAGCGGCACGCGTTGTGGCGGCGGCCATCATCGCGCAGATCCGCGGAGGGGCGTCACCTGGGCCTTATAACGGGGCAGGTTCGTGCTACGTAGAGTTCGGCCATGACCAGGTAGGGCGTGTCGACGTGGATTTCTTGAGCGGTCCGAAACCCACAGGTACTTTTCAGGAGCCTTCAGCGGCGCTCGTCGCGGAGAAGCTTCACTTTGGATCGAGCCGGCTCCAGCGCTGGTTCGGGAACCTGCCGGCAGGGATGACTCGGTAAAAAACACCCTCTCGCAGTCGAACAGCTCAAATACCCCGAAATAGCTGGCCTCGCGTTTGGCAAGGAAGTTGAAAACCCCGCCTCCGAGTTGAAGCTTAGCCTCCGGCTGATAGCGCTGCTCGTCGCAGGCATCACCACTGTGGTCATCGTGGCCGCGTGGAGCGAGGTGCGTGCCGAAGAGTTCGCGTTGCAGGTGGAGCTGCAGCAGCGCGCTGAAATCGTCGCCGATCGCCTTCGCGATGCCCTCGAACCAGCAATAACCTCTCAGTCTGGGAAACAGCTAGGGAGCCTCGTCGCGCGATTGGTCGCGCGCGAGAGGCTCAGCGGCCTGGTGGTTTACGACACCAACAAAGAGCCACTCGCCGCGAGCGGAGCAGTCAACGAGGCTCTGGGCAGGCACTTTGGTGTTGAAGCCGACTGTGCCGCAACTTTGCCAGGATGCGGCGAGTTCGTTTCCCTGGGTGGCCGGCCGGTGTATGCATTCACGACACCCCTGCATGGCGGCTTCAAAACGATCGGGATGCTGGCGGTGTTTCTCGACGCGAGCGCCATCAGCGCTACCTCTGGGCGCGTCTGGCGAAGCGCGGTGCTGTTCATCGTCCCTCAAGTGGCGCTGATCGCGCTGATTACGTACTTCGTCATGAGGTCAGCGGTGCTCTCGCCGATTGCACGGACGGCGCGATGGATGAGAGATCTGCGATTTGGCCGCGCAGCACCCACCGAGGATTCAGGGAGAGGGGGTTTGCTCGACCCTATTGCGTCTGAGGCAGCCAGCCTTGTTCAAAGCCTTGTGTCGGCTCAAGCGAGCGCCGAGGCGGAGGCGCGGCTCCGTGAGGCGCACGACTCGCTTTGGACGCCCGACCGTTTGCGTGTCGGCATGCAGGAACGGTTGCGGGGCACGCGGCTGTTCGTCGTGTCCAACCGGGAGCCGTACGAGCACGTGCGCCGTGGAAGAGGCATCGAGACACTCGTTCCGGCCAGCGGTGTGGTGACGGCCCTCGAGCCCGTGTTGTGCGCGTGCGACGGCACGTGGGTGGCGCACGGCTCCGGCAACGCAGACCGCGAGGTCGTGGATCACCAGTCCCATCTGCGCGTGCCAGCCGATGATGCGCGCTACACGCTGCGTCGCGTCTGGCTTACTCCTGAAGAAGAAGAGGGCTACTACTTCGGGTTTGCGAATGAGGGGCTCTGGCCGTTGTGCCACATTGCGCATACGCGCCCGATTTTCCGCGTGGACGACTGGAACCAGTACCGGGAAGTGAATTTCAAGTTCGCGCAGGCCGTGCTCGAGGAAATGCAGAACGTCGAGCGGCCGATGCTTCTCGTCCAGGATTACCACCTCGCGTTGTTGCCGCGGCTTGTGAAAGAGGTACGGCCGGATGCCCGGGTGGCGATGTTCTGGCACATCCCCTGGCCGAATCCCGAGGCGTTCGAGATCTGCCCGTGGCAGCAGGAGTTGCTCGACGGCATGCTTGGCGCGGACCTCGTCGGGTTCCACATTCAGGCGCACTGCCACAATTTCCTGGAGACCATCGACCGGTGCCTCGAATGCCGCGTCGAGTGGGAACGCTCGACCGTCCAGCGGCATCAGCATGCGACGGTCGTGCGGCCGTACCCGATCAGCGTGGCGTTTCCGGAGAGCACGCTAGATGAGCTCGATCGCTGGGCGGGCGCCCCAGGCCAGCCCGCCAGCCGACTGAAGTTCCAGACGGCTGCATTTCTCGGCGCCGGCGTCGACCGCGTCGACTACACAAAGGGCATCATCGAGCGTTTTCTGGGCATCGAGCGGTTTCTCGAGAAGTACCCGCAGTACCTCGAGATGTTCACATTCGTGCAAATTGGTGCGCCGAGCAGAACTCGAATCAGGCGGTATCGGGATTTCATGGCCGAAGTGCAGAACGAGGCCGATCGAATCAACCGCCGCTTCAGCACCAATGGGTGGCAGTGCATTCAGCTGCTCGGCAAGCAGCACACTCACAAGGAAATCACCGACTTGTATCGAGCGGCTCAATTGTGCCTGGTGACATCACTCCACGACGGGATGAATCTCGTGGCCAAGGAATTCGTCGCCAGCCGCGACGACGATGACGGCGTATTGATACTGAGCCAGTTCACGGGCGCAAGCCGTGAACTGCTCGACGCGTTGCGCGTCAACCCATACGACATCGAACAGCTGGCCGAGTCGATCCGGATCGCGATCGAGATGCCACTCGAGGAGCGACAACGCCGGATGCGGCATATGCGTCGAACCGTCAAGGACCACAACGTGTATCGATGGGCCGCCGATCTCATCTCTGGGCTCGCGGAGATCCGGCTCGAGGTTCCGGATGTGACGGAGGTGCACTAGTCGTGGCAGCCAACATCCGAGCGAAGCGTCCTTTCCGGTTTTCGACGGCGTCGTACATCACGCGCATCGACAACGAACGCGCGATGAACCTGGGTCAGCTGCGCGAGGGGCTGGCGCGATGCAGCGATGCGTCAGTCTTCTATCACACGTTTCAAAGCCTCGGACGCCACCACTTTCTCACCGAAGGGTTCTCCAACGATTTCGCGCAGTGGGTTCTGGCCGCCGTCAATCTTCCCGGGCTGGCAGAACAGCTTGGCGGGCTCGATATTCGAAACTACGTCGACCTCAGCACCCTTCGCAGCGATGCGCTGCGCATCATCGATGAGTTTTGCCTCGCCCATCCGGACGATGAGAGGTCGCCCGCATTCGAGCCGTTCTACTTTCTGTCCAGCGTCGAGGTGCTGGTCCCTCTTGGCGTGGAGGCGTGGACCCTCGACGAATTTCGGTACTGGCTCGAGCGGGCCAGCCACACGTCGTTTCATTTTCATTTTCTGGTGTCACGACTCCGGTTGCATCTCCAATCGAACGATTTTTCCGTGTGGTTCAAGGAGGAGCTCGGCCTCGAGCGGCTGGCACGCCTGACCGAACGCATCGATATCTGTACCGACACGCTCGAGGGTGGACAGGCCAGACTCGTGGCCCTTATCGAACGGGAACTCGCCGCATGATCGCAACGACAGCGCCCCACCTCGTGTGCCTTGACGACTACGTCCCGATTCTCCGTGCGCAGGAGATCGACGATCTTCGTGCCCTCGCGAAGCGCCTTGCCGGGCGATCCGTCCAGATGGTCAATTCGACTGCCGTGGGCGGCGGCGTCGCCGAAATTCTGAACCGGCTCATCCCGCTGATGTCGGAGCTCGGCCTCGTTCCCCGATGGGATGTCATCACGGGGGGCGCCGACTTCTTCGAGATCACGAAGGCATTTCACAACGCGCTGCATGGTGTGCCATTTGAGCCGCGCCCACATGATTTCGAGACGTTTCTCGCCTGCACCGAGCAGAATCGTCAACGCCTGCAGTTCGACGCCGAGTTCACGGTCATCCACGACCCGCAACCAGTCGCGCTGATCGACGCCAGGCCACCGCGGTCTGGCCATTGGATCTGGCGCTGCCACATCGACCTTTCGCGACCGAACGAGGGTGTGTGGGAATTTCTCAGGCCGTTCGTCTGCAAGTACGATGGTGCGCTGTTTTCTTCGCCGGAATTTTCACAGCAGTTGCCGATCCCGCAGTATCAGTTCTTTCCCTGCATCGATCCGCTATCGGACAAGAATCGCGAGGTCGAGGATGAAACCGTGCGCGAGGTCGTCGAACGTTTTGGCATCGACCCCAAGCGCACGATCCTGACTCAGATCTCGCGCTTCGACAGGCTGAAGGACCCGATTGGCGTCCTCCGCGCGTACCAGATCGTCAAGCGATACGACGATTGTCAGCTGGTGCTCGCCGGTGGCAGCGCCAGCGACGATCCGGAGGGTGGCGCCGTGCTGGCGGACGTGCGGGAAGCGGCTGGGAATGATCCAGACGTCCACATCCTCGATCTGCCTCCGTCGAGCGCGCTCGAGATCAACGCGCTTCAGCGTGCGTCCACGATTGTCATTCAGAAGAGCCTGCGCGAAGGGTTTGGGTTGACCGTCACTGAAGCGCTGTGGAAGAAGAAGCCTGTTGTCGCGTCTGCCGTCGGGGGAATTCCGGCCCAGGTCATTCACAAGCACACAGGCTTGCTGACACACTCGGTCGAAGGCACGGCGTACCAGATCCGATTTCTACTGGCGAATCCGGCACTCGCGCAGCGGCTCGGGGAGCAGGGCCACGAACACGTTCGCGAGCACTTTCTCATTACGAGCAATGTGAGACGTTATCTGGCGTTGTTTCTCTTTCAGGCGCGGGAGAACTAGGCTTGCCCATCAACAAGCGGTTCTTCGGCGTGATCTGGGGTGGAATGGCCTGCGTCCAGATTTGATATCCCTGTTGTGTCAGTCGCATCGCACGGACGATGTCTATCGCGACAGGACCGTCAACCCATCCCGAGAGCCCGCCTGCATCGCCTGCGTCAAGGTCGTGACAGCACGGCAGTACCGCAACCCGCGCCGAAGCGGCGACAGCTCGATCGAGCACCAGGTCGGTAAGAGCTCCGCACGCATGGCTCGAAACGACGATGTCGGTCGGGAGAAGTTCGACGTCTTCGAGCGGACCTTCAACAAATGCAATACGCCCTGAAAGCCGCGGCCACGCAACGACGAGCGTTTCGTGCAGCCTGGCCGTCGAGACCGGCAGTTTCTTGTCGACGACGAGGGCGCTCGGCGACGAATCGTCCAGCAGGACCATGATCTGGGCGAGCAGGCCGTGCCCTCCGGCCAGATCAATGATGCGCCCTCCGCGAAAGTGCCGTCGAACACGCCGCGCCATCTCCCAGGCTTCGTACAACTCCTTGCGCGGCAAGCATCCAGCGTGGCAGACGGCGCGCGCCACGCGATGAAAAAGCGTGCCGCCGGGAAAGCGGCCGACGTCCCGATCGGTCAGGCGTCCGCGGGAGGCTGGTGAGAACATGCATCACACAGTACACCTTGGAACCAGGATCGCGGTTGGCACGTATACAGGAGAGCGAGGTGACCATGCCTGTCCGTCGACTCACTCGTCTCGGACCACAGGGTAAAATTGCCGGAGTTTGTGCGGGGCTTGCCGACTACTTCGAGACCGACGTCGTGCTTGTCCGCGCCGCGTGGCTGGTCTTGTCCATCGTGCCAGGCGCTGTCATTGGCGGTGTGCTCGCGTATGTGGCCGCATGGCTGGTGATGCCGGAGGCGACGGCGCTTCCGGCGGCCCCGCTCGGCCGGCGACTCACCCGGTCGGCGACCGACCAGAAGATCGCGGGCGTTTGTGGCGGCCTGGCCGAGTACTTTGGCATCGACGCCACGGCCGTCCGCCTCGTGTGGGCCATCCTGTCGATCCTCTTTGGGGCGGTCATTGGCGGTGTGATTGCTTACGCCGTTGCGTGGCTCATCATCCCAAGGCCGTCGGTTCAGGCGCTGCCGACTGCGGCTTCCGCATCTACTGTGTAGTCGCCTGGCGGGCGTCGAAGATGAGTGCGGACGCGCGGTCGCTGTAGTAGCGGGCGAACAGAATTTCCGTCGCATGAAGCGTGCGCGTTCGCGCCTGCGCCTCGTCTGGATAGCCCTCGAGCAGTGAGATTGACGGATCGAGCGCGGGGGGATGCGCGAGGATCACGAAGCGAAAGCCGGGACGGGACTTGTTCGCTTCGACGAACCTGGCGACGCGCGTTAGCAGCCGGGAGGCGGGTTCGTTGACCCGGCCTATCTGACTCGCCGTTGTCCGGCTCCCCGCCGCGTGCACCGCGATCGCGCCTGCCAGCGCCGTCCCTGCCACCCACCGCGTCGTGTTCGACAGCGCCTTCAGGTCGACGAGTGCATATGCTGCGATAGTCAGGAGGAGGGCCGGAAAGTACAAGTAGTAGCTCGCCCCCTTCATTTCCCCCAGCGGCCGCCCCAGCGCGATCACCGCCGCGTAGCTTCCCATCGAGACGGTGACCAGTACGAGAAGCGGCCATGTGCGCCGAATCTGCGCGCGTGTCACCGACATCGCAACGCCCACCAGCAGAATGCCTAGAAGCATCGCATCCAGCGCCACGGCCAGTGGAGGAGCGGCCCCAACGTCGAACGTTTTGCCGATGCGGTTGAATGCCGTTGTCGAGAATGTGACGGCCGAGGGCAGCGCAAGATTCGACATCCACGCCCACAATCCCAGGGCTGATGTCGTCGCCATCCCAAGGAAATTGCCCGGCTGATGTACTCCACCCTCATGCACGTACTGAAACCTTGAAACGACGGATGCATGGGGTATGTAGAGGATGACAAAGAGCCACACGGGAGTTGTCAGCCGCGCGAGCCGCGCGAGTGTCGGTTGCGCGCCGCGCCGCCGTTCGACCAGGAAAATCAGCCCGGCCGCAGTCAGCGCGATTGGCACCAGTACTTCGTAGAAAAGTCCGCCGGCCGTCATCGCGCAGACAAAGAGGCCGGTCGCACGTCCGCGTTGACGCGATTGCACCTCGAGCGTCAGTTCGACGAACGCCAGAAGTCCGATCAGCAGGCAGACACATGCAAGGATGTACCCGCCGAGGTGGTTCCAGAGAACCAGTTCCAGCGGAGGCTTCAGGACGACGAACAGCAGCGCAGCGCCGAAAGCCGCGCCGGACGGCCGCACCGCCATGAGGAGTCGATAGAGGAAGAAGCCGGCCGCGGCGTGTGCCGCCAGGTTCGCGGTATTCCACCACACGTGGTGATAGGAAAAGGCCGTGTTCTCGGCCGCCAGCCACAAGAAAAGGAGTGGACGAAACAGCGCCTCGTCGCCCTTCCAGTACCGGCGCGAGGCCGCATAGTCGTAGAATTGCGCGCCTCGCGTGAACGACGTGTCTCCCTGCAGCTCGGCAAAATACCAGAGCTGATCGCCAGCGAAGACACGATTGAGTGCCGGGTGGAACACCACCCATACAGTGAGGCTTATCAGGAAGATCGCCGTGCCAGTGCGCTTCATATCGTCGCAGCGAACATGGCTGTGGCGACTATCCAGAAGACGGCGTTCACGAACGTAATGAACGCAACGGTCGAAAACAGCGGAGATCCAAAGCGCATGCGGACAACATTCTCCCCCGAAGCGAGAGACACGGCTTTGTACGCAAGACTAGCTCGGTAGAGAGTCGTCGATCGTCCATTCACCGTGACGTGCCAGCCGGGATGCCAGACATCAGCGTACGCCATCCACGCGGGAGCGGGGCTCGTGACGGTCACCTGAATCGAGTTGGCGTCGAAGGCATCGACTCGGTAGCTCAGCGGCAGCGTGTCATCTTCCGACAACGGCCGCTGGTTGCTCCATGCGACGGGACGCCTGGCGCCGTTCGATTCATCGTTCGACGAACCGTCAATCACCAGCAGAAGGTTGCCGGCATACGATGGGTCGGCGAGCACGGCGGCGGTCTGGTTGAGCGAGCCGACGGCATAGGCATCGGCGAAAAAGCGAATCTTGTCTTCCGTAATGCCGGCGATTCTGCCCGACGCCGAATGATTCAGCGGAAACACGAGCGATGTCTGGTCGATGCCTGCCGGCAAGGTCGAACGGTCGTCGATGGGGAGGTGCCAGTAGGTGCGCAGGAGCTGATCGAAGGGCGCCAGCCACGAGTCGACCCTGAATGTCGAGCCCGGCTCGTCGGCGAAGAGGAACATGCTGTTCGTCCAGTACTGAGCACCTCTCGAAACACGCCCTTGCAGCTGCTGGCGCATCATCGGGCTGAAGGCGAGCACGGCGTTCAGTCGCGGATTGCTGCCGTCGAGCGTGGCGTTCTGGAGATCGCGATCCCGTCGCCTCGCGTACGGCATTGGAGCCGTCCGCACCACGGCACTGAGCTCGGCAGGGACGCGGTCGGTGCGCTCGATCAGCTGAGTGATCTTGAAATAGTAGACGTCTGCAGCGACGAAGACGAGGGCGACGCACAGCCCCGCGCGCCGCTTCCGCATAAACGGGAGTAGCCCGAGGAGCACGGCGCCCGCTGCAGCGAGGATTGCGGCCGACTGCAGGCGACGGGCAACAAGGTTTGCGTTGTACGTATGGATTGGTCGATCGACTCCGGGATCCGACAGGGCGTCAACATACGGACCGATGGCTGTGTGGTTACGCGAGAGACCATACGCGAAGACTGAGACTCCCGCGAGCAGAGCCGCGGCAAGAAGGCCAGCCGCGACACGCTGACGCGAGGCGCGACCGCCTGCGTCGGCCCTCCAATCACATAACCATTGGAACCCGATACCTCCCACAAAACAGAGCATGACCTTCACGAGGGATGAAACGAGCCCGATGTGCCGGAAGTGATTCATTCCCGGCCATACATAGAACGCCATCGTTGACACCAACGTACCGAGCGTGAACAGCAGCATGACCACCGCCACGACGACAAAGTGCATTTGTCGGCGTTCTGCGACGATCGCGCCCAGCAGCGCGAGGGGGAGGAGCAGGATACCGGCGTAGAGCGTCAGATCGAGCCAGGGAGAGATATTGAGGGCCAGGTCGGTCCATTTTCGAAGATCGGTGAGCCCCCCATAGCTCAGAAAGACGCTCAAGTCGGTCGATCCATCCGCGTGCCGGAACGGGCTGTAGGCGACAAGATCGCGGGTGCCGATCGTGAAGGACGCGTACACAATCGCAAAGGACAGCCCTCCGCCGCCCACAGCCGCAAGGGCTCGCCAGTTCCACGCGAGCCCGCGCAGTTGCCGCCAGACAAGTGAAGGGCTCGAGAGTGCGTAGGCCCCGAAGTACGCGGCGACGGCAAGGGATTGAACGGGGATCAGGTAGGGCAGGTTTCCCATCATCTGCGCTGCCAGCAGATTGGCAGCGAGGAAGAACGACGACCATCGCGCACGCTCGAGGAACCGGTGGCCCAGCTCGATGACGAGAGGCAGCGCGAAGAACAGTTTGAAGTTCCAATATGGCTGGTCGAGGTAGACAGCGGATCCGACGACGGTCATCGAGATGAAGAATACGGCGGGGAGACGGAAGAACCTCGTGGCCAGAAGCCAGGTGCCGACCAGAAGAACCATCTCGTCCACCAGCATGTTCAGGTGGTAGACGGCGACGAGATTCACGCTGCTGGGCACAACGCGTGTGTGAATGAGAGCGCTCTGGAGAAAGCTGCTCTGGATCCCGTACCAGAGGGTCGCCACCGATCCATGCGTCAGGTAGGGCACCCACTGCGCGACTTCACGCGATTGGAGGGCGTTGTTCAGAAAGTAGTACTGAAGCGTGAAGTACTGAAAACCATCATGAGCGACGGGCAGGCGGCGCTGCAGAAGTGCGATCCCGGTGTGCACGAGCTCTGCGGCCACGATCGCGGAAAACAGCAGCCGTGCCGGTCTTATCGCCAATAGTACATTTCGCGGAACACCTGCAGCAGGTACGCGGCACCCCAACGGAACATCTGCAGTTTGCGCGTGCCGCCCATCCGGGCAGGCTCGGACACCGGGATCTCGGAAACGTTGAGACGCTTTTTCGCACACCGGATCGAAAGCAGCGGTTCGATGCCGATGACGGTGCCGCAAATGGTTTCCGGCGCGTAGCTGCTTTCCTTGTCAAGATCGAGCTGACCGAAGAGCGACGTCCTGTAGGCTCGATAGATTCCCATCGCATCGGTGTAGCGCCCGCCATGGCACAGGTTAATCAGCGTTGTGAACATCCAGTTGCCGAAGCCCGTCAGCAGGTCGTCGTCTTCGCTCCTGGCGGGAGGGAGATAGCGCGACGCGATGACCATATCCCTGCCACTGGCGACAGCTCCGACGAGATCGTGAAGGGCCTCAGCAGGGCAGTTCCCATCGGGGCTGAAGGTCACCACGAACTCTCCACGAATTTTCGGCCAGGCTTCGATGTACGCGTGGCGAATGCCTTTGCGGTGCTGCACGTAGGTTTCCACGCCTTGTGTCCGTGCGAACTCGACGCTGCCGTCGCGCGAGCCACCGTCGACGAGCAAGATCTGGTCGAAGCCCTTCGAACACAGATCGGGCAGCATCGCGCGAAGCCCATCGATTTCGTTCAGGACCGGCAGGAACAACGTGACAGACGGTATCAAGCTGCGGAGCATACGGCATCGATGGCGCCGTAAATGAGAAAAGACTGTGAAACCCAATCACCTTTCGACTGGTTGCAAAAAGTCGGGCTTCCGGTTACCGTTGGCATCGGGTCCGAAAGTGCCCAAAAGTGGCCAGATTATGGAGAAGTTCTCCCAGGGAGCAGCGTATGAAGATCGTGAACACTCCGTGGATCGTCTTGGGCGCACTAGTGGCGGCAATCACGCTTGCGGTGGGGTTGCCCGCGCAGGCGCAGTCGACTGCGCCGAGCGCGACCGACAAGCTGACGATTTCCGGCTGGGCGCTGAACATGAGCAACACTGCAACAGGCGCCAATCAGACGATTCGGATTAACATCGACGGCTGGTCGAATCCGACGCAGCGCCAGCACTTGATCGATACCTTCCTCGAGAAGAAACAGGATGGGCTGCTTCGCGAGCTCGAGAAGCAGCCTGAGGTTGGACGGTTCAACTTCCCCGGGTACATGGGCCCAGATCCAGACAACATCATGCGGCTTGGTACGGACATCCGCTATGCCATGAATTTTCCTGGCCAGGATGGCGGCCGCCGCATTGTGATCATTACTCCCCGCGTGATCGGCTTTCGCGAGACGGTCAATCAGCCACGCCGATCCGACTATCCCTTCACGCTGTTCGAAATGCGGTTCGACAAGGCCGGCAAGGGTGAGGGCAAGATGGCTTACATGACGCAAATCCTGTTCAACAAGAAGACGAACTCGATCGAGCTCGAGAACTACTCGAGTGAGCCGGTCCGGCTGAACAATCTAGTTTTGGAAGTGAAGAAGTAGATGACCATCCAACCCAGCCGTGGCCTCATCGTCCTTGCGATCGCCGCCGGCGTCATCGCCGCCGTTCAGTCCGGCACCGCGGCCGTCAAGACGCGCGCCGATTTCGACAAGGCCTTCGACTTCCGGCAGATGCACACCTACGGATGGTCCGAGAAACCCGGATACGTCATGGTCGCGCGCACGCCACAGGACGACCCCGAGGCCATCCAGAAGGTGGCCGAGCCGTACATTCTGGACGCGGTGAAAGCGGAATTACCGGGACGAGGTCTCACAGCGGCAACGGCGGCACCAGATTTGACGGTCACCTACTATCTGTTGCTGACCATTGGTGATTCTTCGCAGACGATGGGCCAGTTCCTTCCTCCTGTCGCTCAATGGGGCATACCGCCGTTCGCGCCTTCCACCACCTGGATAAAGGTGATCCCGATGGGCTCACTTGTGCTCGACTTGATCTCAAAAGGGCAGGTGGTCTGGAGAGGCGTCGGTGAAGCCGAGATCAAAGCGGATCTGAACCTGGACAAGCGCGCAGCGCTTGTCCGGGAAGCCGTGCGAGAAATTCTGAAGCGCTATCCGCCCAAGAAATAGCTAGTGTGCGGTGAGCTTGCGCTGGAGGTCGATCATCGCCTGCTGACTGACCCTGGTGAATCCCGCGGTTGGGCGGTCGAGATCGACAATCGTAAACAACACCACTGAAAACGAAACGGCCAGGGCCAGCTCGATGTTGAACTGGCGCGTGCCGCTCAACCCGATCTGGGCGCCCATCATCAGCATCCCGATCATCAGCAGCGTGTAGAGCGCGACCCAGATGGCAGGGGGGACCCGGTAACGGAGACCGACTGTCACCCGTCTCACGCTCACGTCGATCACGTCGTTCACCGACTGAATGAAGAGCCCGATCGTAAACGAGCCAGGATCCCGCTGCCCGGCCTCCTGCGCCAGGGCCCATATCTGTTCGTGTATCGTCTCGGAAGTGTGAAGCGCGTCAGCGATGTCAATCTCGCCGCTGACGGCCTTCAGGCGGAGGATGGTGTAGTCGCGAAGCAGGTCGCGCGAACGAGAACGGGACGGTTCGGTCAGGAAGCCGGCGCGAAGCCAGGCGACGTCGATGGCGTTTGCCTCCTCAACGACGAGGTTCTTTCTGGTTTCGTGGCGGGCCGCGGCGTTGCTGAACGTGAACGCCAGCATGAACGCGAGCAACCCCATGGTTGCGCCCACCATCGCGCTGGATACTTCGAGCTTGCCGTGTCCCCTGAGAAGCCGTCGCTTTCCGACGCGGATGCCGATCTCGAGGGCGACCAGGACCAGACCGAGCGTTGCCAGAAATGCAATCCAGAGTGGAATACTGTCGATGGACATGGTGAGGCGGATTATGATGTATGCAGAAGGCAGCGTCGACATGAAACCCACACTCTGTTTTGCTCTGGCCGCACTCGTCGCCTCGGCGACCGTCATCGCCGCACCCAAGTTCACATCCGTCTGGAAAACCCCGACCGCGTACGAAGTCAGCCTTCTCGGCAAGAAGGTTGCGGCGCTGATCATCACCCAGGACGATTCGCTGCGCGTGGCGGGCGAAGAGGCGCTGGCGCAGGAGCTGACAAAGCGAGGGCTTCAAGGCGTGGCCACCTATCGCTTCGTCCCGAAGGAAGAGACCACCGTCGCCGAGAGAGCGAAGGGGTGGTTCGAGCGGGCAGGAGTGGAAGGTGTGCTGGCAATGCGGCCCGTCAGCATGGAGAAGACGACCGCGTACACGCCCGGCACTTGGGTGAGCCCTTCCTATGGGACGCTGTGGGGCTACTACGGCTATGGATGGGGCACGATGTACATCCCCGGATCGTCGAGCAAGGAGACCACCGTGGTGGTCGAGACGACGATCTACAGCGTTCCGCGTAATTCGCTGCTATGGGCTGCTGTCAGCGAGACCAAGGACCCGAAGACGCTGGCCAAGTTCATTCAGGATCTGGTCGGTGCCTCCGTGAAGGAACTCCAACGGCAGGGGCTTGCCCGCCAGATCAAGAAGTAGATATAGTCTTCGATCATGAAGATCATCGGGTTCATCCTCGTTTCCCTCACACTGTCTTCGCTCGCCTTTGCCCAGCAAGGCGCCGCAGTCGGCAAGGTGGAGACCAAGTCTGACGCCAAGGCGAATTTTGCCGCGTTCCACACCTACAGCTGGACGCCCGGGTTGCATGCCGATACCCCAGAGGTGCACAAGATGATTGTTGCGGCCTGCGAAGCTGAAATGACCAAACTGGGATTCAAGAGTGTGACGACCGGCGCCGACACGACTCTGGCCTATTACACGGTGAGAAGTACAGAGGTGGATCTGAAGGCATTGGACAAGCTCGACAAGCAGGGGCTCAGCGGCGACGCCGCGACGAAGACGCTTGGACGGCTAGTCGTCGTGATGCGCACCGGTGCCACATCCCCTCAGCAAGTGTGGTCGGCCAGCACGCGGGAGTTCGTCGACCAGGATCCGGCGAAGATGAATGAGATCGTCCGGTCCGTGGCCGCGCGACTGTTCGAAACCTATCCGGGACGGAAGGCTGCGCGCTAGAAGCGGAAGCGGACGCCCACGATGAACGGTATCGTCCACCGCGAGCTCTTGTCGTTGATGGTTTCCAGGCCTGTGCCTGCGAGGCCATCGACCTCGGACATGCCACCGACGCGGCGAAGGCCGATCTGGCCAAATGCTTCCATCCGCTTTCCCGTCTTGACGAGCAGCCCCACGTTTCCGCCGAATGTGAAAGCAGCGGTCCGATCGTAGAAGTCGGTGGCATTGCCTGATAAATTGGCAGCCGGTGCCACAAGGACGACGTCGGTCTCGTCGACGAACGCTATGCCCAAGCTGCCTTCGACGTACGAGCGCACGTTCGGCGTCACGACCCTGTAGCGTCGCAGCCCGACATCAAGTCCGAAACTCTGGTAGTCGGCGTATTGTCCGTAAAGCCTCGACGCGCCGATCTCGCCCATTGGCGTGAGATCGGCGTCAAGTGACTGAAATGTGAACGTGGCTACCGCCTCCAGCGTGTCGTTGAGCATGTAGCCGCCGCCAAACCTCAGGTTCAGACCTGTTCCGTAAACGTCCTCGTACTTGTTCTTCGTGATGACCACGGCCTGATTGTTGATGCGGCCGATTCCACTTGAATTGATGTTGCCGCTGATGCTGTTGTCCCACCCGATGCCGACCTCTGCGCTCCAGCGTCCGTCGGTCTCGGGCGTGGCTGGCGCGGGTGGCGTGGCGGGCTGCGCCTGTGCGGGCGAGCTTCCGCACAAGAACATGGCGATCATCATTGCAGCAGCGACGTGTTTCCAATTGATCAAATTGAGGCTCCTTATTTGAGTTCCGCTTTCGCCGCATTCCGGTTCTCCATCTGTTCGACCGCGAGCTTGTATGCGACGTAGTACTTGTAGATGTTGCTGACGTAGGTGACGGTCTCGCGCCCGATCCGCTCTGAGGCTATGCGCTCGACGTTGCCGAACCAGAGGTTAGGATTGAGGCCCCGTTTCTCCGTCTCACGCCGGAGCTGCCTGATGCGCCCAGGCCCGGCGTTGTAAGACGCAAACGTCATCAAGCCCTTGTTGAGGTCATCCATCGGCTCATCTTTGAAATACTGGTCCATCATGAACCGCATGTACTTCACGCCGGCGTTGATGTTGGGTTCCACCTTGGTGATATCGCCGACGTTCAGCTCCTTGCCCGTTGCCGGCATGACCTGCATCATGCCGATCGCGCCAACGGGGCTCTTGGCGTTCTGGTCCAACGTGGACTCCTGATAACCCTGCGCCGCCATCAACAGGTAGTCGATCTTGTACTGGGCGCTGTACTTCTTGAACAGCGCAATCACGGCCTGGAATTTCTTGCGCTCGGCCTCCGACGTCGCGTTCTTTGCGTACTTGACGTTCTCGAGATATCGACGTTCGATGGTGTTCCGGAACGCGTCGCCTTCGCTGTGCTTCCGGACCCACGAATTGACGGCCTCGCGAAGCTTTGGGTTGTCCTTGCGCATCGCGACGGCGAGGCTCCCACCTGACCGCACGACCATCTCGCGATGCACGCTCAGGTTCTTGAATACCTGGCTCCAGAACTCGGCCAGATAGTCGTCAACGACGGTCGCACTCACGAGGCCGGCGTTGACCATCTCGAGCAGATCCTCGTCTTCGAGAACTGCCGGCGCTTCTTTTAGAACCACTGCCGGCTTGCCACGCGCCTTCAGTTGCTCGTTCAGCTTGACGAGGCTCTCGTAGTAGACGCTTGCCTTACGGACAAACACCTCTTGTCCGGCGAGATCGTCCAGGCTGGACATCGACGGCGCCCCTGGTCCGGTAACGACCAGTTCGCTGACGTTCTTACGGGTGGGCTCCGAGAAAGCTACGAGCGCCTCTCGCTCGGGCGTCACGGTTACCATCGCCGCGACCATGTCGACCTTGCCGCTCGTCAGGGCGGTATAAAGCATGTCGCGCGGCAAAGGTACGAACACGACGTGCACCTTCAGGTTGCCAGTTTTGGCCTTTGCGTTCAGCTCGTCCTCGAATAGCTTCCCCGACTCGTACGCCAACCCGCGCTGCTGCCCCTCGTCGATGAAGTAGTGTGTGCGATTGAAGGTGACAGCGACGCGAATGAAGCGATGCTTCATCATCTCGTCGAGGTCGCCGGTGAGCGGCTTGTCCATCAGCGAGCGCATGTCTTCCGGCAGGGCGTCGTACGGTGACGTCGCCTCGGGAAGGGGTGCGTCGGCTGCCGCTGACGTGTTCGTGACCGGAGATGCGCCCGCCGCCGGAGGTGTGTCCGTCGCCGGCGTGGTGCTGTTCTGGCCGGAGCAAGCCATGGCCGTTGTGGCAGCAAGCAAGGCGATAGCGGTCCGAATCGCGTGAATTCTTGAAATTGACATCAATTGAGGATTTTACCACCAGGGCGCGAAATAGGCGGGCAGTCCTTTTTTCGTGGCGTGAAGAATCTGGACGATGGCGAGGCGATCGCTCTCGGAGAGTCGCGCGTATTTCTGCTCTCCGTCCCTGCCGCTGAGCACCTGCCACATTCTCGCGTAGATCGCTTCGCGCGCTTGTGCCGGCAGCCCGTCGAAGACGGGAGAGTAGATCATGTAGCTGCAGGGGTACTTCAGCAGGCGGCGCTCGAGGTCAAGCTGTCGCAGCGAACGCCGCTCTCCGTCGAACGGCCCTTCCGCGGTGAATCGCTCGGCAAAGCCAGATGTGCCGGCAATCTTGCCTGGCAATGGCGCTTCGTCAATGAACAACAGGTAATCCACGATCTCTGCGACGGCTGTTTCTACAGAGAAATGTCGAGCTCCCTTCGCCGGTTGTCTGTCGTACGCCGCGGCTCGCATTTCCCATCCCAACCGTGTCAGCAGATTCGTGATGTGGAGCTGGTGTTCCAGGACCATCAACGCGACGATGTCGCTGTACGGAGACAGGTAAGCGGCTGTATCGAATCTTCCGCTCAGCGTTTCGAGATCTGGTTGGGGCTCTGCCGTCGGCGCCGCCGCCCTGGTCGAGAACGTGTTGCCGAGGTGCGGGAGGCCCGAGGTGCGGCCTGTAACGTACCAGCCTCCCCAGCGCTCGGCGAACGGGCTGCGATGATCGGTGGCCAGATTTCTGGTCCAGGGCATCGCCGCTCCGTCTGCGCCGGTCGGCATGCTTCGCACCAGCATGCCGGGAACCCCGTTGGTATACAAAGAATGATGGCAGCGCAGGCACGCCAGCGTCCGCCGGAACGAGGGTTTTTCCGATCGACGTTGATCGAGCTCGTAGAACATGGTGCCCTGGACCGGATCCTGCGTCGCGATCTCGAGGACGAAGCCGCCACGCAGCCAGCTGACTGCCGTGGAGTCGTTGAAATAGATCGCTCGAGGATTTTGCGGGCTGATCATCGCCAGCTGCGTGCTGGTCTTCGAAAACACGGCAATCTGCGAGTCGATCGGAATATCCATCGCTTTGAGCAGAGCCGGTAGATAGCCGTGCCGCTCGTCGAACGCCAGCTGCAGACTGCCGTTTTGAATCCGGCTACTCAGCCCGGCGACGGCATCGTGCGTGGGGCGCGTTGAGTACTGGATGGCAGGGTGGGCGAGCTGCTCGAAGCTCGAATCCCCCAGTTGCCCATAGGCCACACCGGCGAGGATCGACAGTCCCAGGGCGCCGACAAGGCACAGGGAGCCACGCATCAGGGTTCAGCGAGGCATTATAGATGCCTGGAGCCCGTCGCCAGAAGGAATCGCCCGAGCAGTCAGCGAGCGGTCTTGGCGAACGTCTGCCAGTCCGCCGCGCTGTGGACGACGAGCGAAGAGGTGACGTATTCGACCTTCCTGGGGGAATCTGGGGCGTGGACCGTTGCGGGCTCCGCAATCTTATGGATGAGCGACAGCAGTTGCGCGCTCGCCCTGAGAAAGCGGCGGTCTGCGGCGCTCAGGGCCCTGGCTGATCTGAAATCAAAACCAAAGAACCGGGCTGCGTTCGGCGTCTCGCGAAACACCGCGAGGGAGGCGGGTCCTATGGACAGGGAGGGGAACAAGCGAACCAGTTGAGTTTTGACCTGCCTTGACACGACGGAGGCCGGCTGACCCCGCCGCAACTCCGACAGGACCCACGCCAGCAGCTCGGTGAAACCGTGCGAGCCGTGGCTCGTCGCCTGGCTATTGCGCAGGAACGACTCGAGCGTGGCCACGAGCGGATCCACTGGCGGCGTCAGTTCGACCGCGAGCGCGCCTGGCAACTTGAGCTCACGATCGAACGCGCCGGCCGCGTGGTAACGCACGCCATTTTTCAGATGGGAGACGTAGCATCTCAGCAGTTGAAACGGCACGTCGATCCGCTCGGCTGAGGTGAATAGCTCGAGCGTGATGCGAGATTCGGGAAGCAGCTGAAACGGCATTTCGAGCAGGGCGCCGCCGGACGAGAGGTCGACGAGTGAAATGGCCGGGCGTTCGGGAATGCGGATGAGCGTTTGCTCTGGCAGCTCCGAAGAGGGGATGCGACGGTGCGCCCTGCGATTGGACGCGTCTTGAGCTGACTCCACTATATGTTCGTCCTGGGCAGTCCTTCGCAATTTGGACGCCGCCCGTCACTGGAATGTGCCAGTCGAGCATCTCCAACAACGACAGTGGGTTACGGCGCAGCTTCGTTTCCGCTGCGCCTGCCGTGTCCCATATCAAGAACAAGAAATTACGATGTTGTCAGTCGGCGGGCAGACAGGAAGCATTCTGCCGAAGCTGAACGAGGAGGAGGGCTGCCCGCCTGAGCGTCTAGGCCGCCGTGCCGCCGCCCTTCATGCCCGCGTTGAAACGCTCCAGCAGCCCGAGCACGTATGTGGCTCGCTCCGTACGCTCCGGACCCAGCACATAGATCTCGTGGGCGATGGCCTTCAGAAGCGCAATCGCCAGCGTCAGCCGCGAGATGTCCCACACGGCATTCGGATCGCTCATCACCTGCAGAAGAATTCTGAGGAACGACTCCGCTACAGCCGGATGCTTCTTGCCCAGTTCTCGAAGCTGATGGGCGCGTTCGGTGTCGTTAATCCCCTGGTCCGCGAGAAGGATGTCCAGGGCCCGCACGGCACACGCGCCTCCACCAGTGAGAAACGCCATTCGCAGGCATCCGTCGGCCTCGTCGAGAACCGCGCGGAGCGAAGGCGCAATGTGCTGGTCGAGCGTCAAAAAGCGCGGCAGACGTGGTGTGTCTGTTCCGGTTCCCACGAGTTCCTGAGCAGTCGGCATGGCGTCTTCCTCTGGTTCTGGCCCGTTAGTGAGTAGGGTTTCTACCGGCGCCTGTTCGCCGGGTTCATCGAGTTCTTCGGGTTCTTCAGGTTCCTCCATCGGGAGCCGCTCCAGCAGACGCTCGATATGCTCGAGACGCACGCCGGTGTCCTGCTCCGTGGCAAACCCGCCGCCTTCGGCAAAAAAGTTGCCTTCGTTGCGCACGTCGGCCAGCCGCTCCAGACACGCGGCCACTTCGTCGGCAAACGTTGCCGCGACGCTGTCGCCCGTCTGCCTGGCGGCGCCGACTTTCTTCAGGCCCAGCGACCCGAAGGTGCGCTTCTTCGGGGCCGGCGCCTGGTCGTCGCCGAATCGCGGAATCGACAACAGCTGCAAATGCGACGCATCGACGCCGAGCACTCGCAGGTGCTCCAGGAACCGGTCCTCGGTGCGAGGAGGCAAGAGCGGGCTGACGAGCACCAGATCGGGAATCGCATTCACCAAAGCCTTCAGTGCGGCCTCGGTGGAATTCACGACCACCAGCTTCCCGGAAATTCGGCCGTCGAGGGCCTGCTCCAGGATTGCCGCCTGCTTGGCGTCGGGCTCGACTGCGAGCACGCAGAACGTGGGCGCTGTGTCGTCTAGTTGCACGTCTTGGCGATTGGCTGCTAACGAATTCATGTCTGATTCCGACGTGTCGCCGGTGTCTGCAACACTCGAAGGAGGCAATTTCGATACCAACCAATACTCTCTTTGTGAGATATCGGCCGCGCGCTAAGTATTCTTGAATGCTCGACTTGACGATGAACGATCGACGATCGGCGATCGTCGCTGCCCTCGCGCACCGACGCTTTCGAATTTCAACTCACCTATTTGTAATTGGCGA
Organism: Vicinamibacterales bacterium; assembly: GCA_023717525.1. Taxonomy (GTDB): domain Bacteria; phylum Acidobacteriota; class Vicinamibacteria; order Vicinamibacterales; family JAMQPK01; genus JAMQPK01. The sequence continues at coordinate 32,797 of JAMQPK010000220.1, forward strand.
AATCATTCTCACAATTTCAACCGTTCATGTATCGGTTCTGAAATCGCACGCACTGAACAAGTTGCGAGAATGTCCGCGCCGGCGGCCGACGGTCTCGGAACGGCACATATTCCGCATATCCGCGAGGCATGTCTCCACAGCCAGCTCCCGCTAGCGCCCCCGGGATCCTTCTTCCCGCCTTCGAAGACGGTCTCGGACGACGCTATCGTCCCGGCACACGCAGTTCCGAGACGCCGCCTGAAATTCTGTGCTTTCGCCACGAGCTGACTGATGTGCCCTCGTTTGAATTCTCGCTGCGCGAGCGCGTGGCGCGTCTTGCGGAATTCAGGCACCCCTATTTCGCCCGCATTCGCAAAGTCGATCGGCTGAGCGACGAACGCGGCACCGTGGCGCTGATGTCGGACTGCGCGCCGGGCACGCGACTCGTCGAAATTCTGGCGGCGGTCGAGCGGAGCGGTCCTGTTCTGAGCCTCGACGCCGCGCTCTCGCTCGTGCGGCAGCTGTCGTCGGCGTTGACGCTCTTGCACGATCACACGCAGGTGTCCCACGGCGCTGTCGCGGTGGAGCGTCTCATCATCACGCCGAATGCGCGCCTCTTCGTCGTCGAGCATGTGATCGGCGCGGCACTCGAGCAACTGCGGTACTCGCGCGAGCGCTACTGGAACGAACTCCGTGTGGCGCTGCCGATGTCCGTGGGTCTGCCGCATTTCGACCAGCGTGCCGATCTGGCGCAGCTGGGCACGGTGGCGCTCTCGCTCATCCTCGGACGCCGCCTCGCGGACGACGAGTACCCAGGCGGTATCGAGGATCTCATCGCCAGCGCCAGCGCGCGGGCGGCGGATGGCTCGCGCGAGCAATTGCCCACGGAGCTGCGTGACTGGCTCAGGCGGACGCTTCAGCTGGACACGCGTCATTCGTACACGACACTCGCGGCTGCACAGACCGCACTCGAGCAGATGCTCTCGGCAGAGGGCAGATTCAACGCCGACGTCAGCGCGGTCGAGGAGTTTCTGACGGCGTATCAGGCTTCGCCGAAGCCCGCCGGGTCATCGATGCCCGTCGAACAGCCAGTCGCGAAGCCGAGTGTGGCGACTGTCCCGAGCGTGATGAGGATCGAGCCGCCAAGCAGTGCGTTTAGTCCCGTTACCCAGATTGAAGAGGATGACGAGGAAGAAGAGGACGCAACCGCGGCGGACGACGAAACGGACAGCAACGATGCGAGTGAGTGGCAGCCCGCCGCCTCGCGCAGAATGATGGCTGCCGGTTTCGTCCGCTACAAGTGGGTCGCGCTCGGGCTGGTTATCGCACTGGCAGCCGGTGGCGCAGTGTTCGGCGCGCGTCGCATGTTCTCGGCGGCGCCCGTGGTGCCCACTGGCGCCATCACCATCGACACGAGCCCGACGGCGGGGCAGGTTGAAGTGGACGGTGTCGCTCGCGGCACGACGCCGCTGCGGCTCTCGTTGCCGGCCGGCGCCCATGTCCTGACGGTTCGCGGCGAAGGCAAGCCCCGGGTAATTCCCATCACGATCAAAGCCGATACCGAAATATCTCAGTACGTCGAGTTGCCCGCCGCGGCAGCCGCAACCGGTCAGGTGCAGATTCGCTCGGAGCCCAGCGGTGCGCGCGTGACCGTCGATGGAATTTCACACGGGATCACTCCTCTGACGGTCGCGGAGCTTGCCCCAGGCGAGCACACCGTGAAAGTCGACAGCGACGTCGCTACGGTCACTCAGGCCGTCGTGATCGAGGCCGGGATTACGGCGTCGCTGGTGGTGCCGATGTCGGCCACGCAGGTTGGTCCGGCATCGGGTTGGGTGTCAATTTCCGCTCCGTTTGCGATGGATCTGTATGAACAAGGACGGATGCTCGGCAACAGCGGCATCGATCGCATCATGATGGCCGCCGGGAAGCACGACATCGAAATCTCGAACGAACCGCTCGGTTTCCGCGAGATGCGCACCGTGCAGGTGACGCCGGGCAAACTGACGGTCATCAGCGTGACGCTGCCAAAGGGCACGTTGTCACTGAACGCTGTCCCCTGGGCAAACGTGGTGATCGATGGAGAAAGCGTCGGGGAGACGCCAATCGGGAACCTGTCGCTTCCGATCGGACCACACGAAGTCGTGTTTAGAAATCCGCAACTTGGAGAGCAGCGACGCGTGATCGTCGTCAACGCGACCTCGCCGGTGCGCTTCAGTATCGACATGGCGAAAAAATGAAGACCACAATCATTCGTTCGGCCGTTCTCGCCGCTGTGCTTCTCGCAGGACTGTTGATGCCCCGGGGCGCATCCGCCCAGGACAGCATCGCGGTGGCGCGAGACCTCTATGCATCGGCGGCGTATGAGGACGCGCTGGCCGTCCTCAGCAGAATCGACCCGAGCGCCCGTCCAGATCGCCTCGCGGTGAATCAGTACAAGTCGTTCTGTCTTGTTGCACTAAGGCGCACGGCGGAGGCCGAGCAGGCGATCGAGGCCGTGCTTTCGGACGAGCCTTCGTATAACCCCTCGGTCAGCGACGCATCGCCTCGGCTGCTCTCGATGTTTGCCAGCGTTCGGCAGCGTGTCCTGCCGTCGATTGCGCAGCAGCGCTACGCCCATGCGAAGGCCGCCTTCGATCGCGGGGAATTTGCCGTAGCCGCGGCCGAGTTCGACCAGGTGCTGAAGGTTCTCGAAGATGTCGATCTTGCCGAAGCTGCCCGGCGCCCGCCGTTGTCTGATATTCGCACCCTGACGGTCGGGTTTCGCGACCTGAGCGCCCGTGCGGCAGCCCCGCCGCCTCCTCCTGCGGCTCCGCCCGTTGAAGTGCCCGTGGCTCCGCCCCCGGCTGTCGCGGTTCCCTTGCGCGTCTACAACACGGGCGAATTGAATGTCATGCCACCGGCCATCCTTCGTCAGGATCTGCCGTCCCTGCCCCGCGATGTCGTCTTTCGCGGACAAGGCGTGCTCGAAGTCGTCATCAACGAAGCCGGCCTGGTTGAATCGGCCACGATGAGGACGCCGATTGATCCGCGCTACGACCGCCTGGTTTTGGCGGCAACGAGAAACTGGAAGTACGAGCCCGCCACCGTCGTCGGAAAGCCGGTGAAGTTTCGAAAAATCATCGGCGTGAGGACAAAATCAGACTAGGCGAGCCGTTTCCAGAGGTGGTGGATCGGAAATCCCGCCGCGGCGATCGCCAGGCCGTAGAGCGGCGAGTAGTTGCCGACCGCAATCTCGCCCCAGAGGATCGCGGCTAGCCCGATCGCTGTTCCTACGACGAAGCAGAGCGGCACCCACGGATAAGCTGGGGTTCTGTACGGTCTTGCCGCATCCGGCATCGTGCGTCGCAGTACGAAAACCGCCGCCACCGCCGCAATGAGCGCTGTCCATTCGACCACCACGAAGAACGTCGTCAGCGTGTCGAAGTCTCTCAGCACAAAGATCATGGCGATCGCCGCGGTGCCCTGAACCAGCAGCGCCGCCCAGGGCGTGGCCCAGCGGGGATGTACGTTTCCCAGAAACGAAAACGTCAAGCCATCACGGGCCATCGCATAGGCGACACGTGGCTTGGCGAGAAAGCCACCATTCAGTGCACCGAACACGCTCGTCATGATGGCAAGCAGGATGAGCGTCCCGCTGAACGGGCCGGCGATCGACGTCATCACCGTGCGCGCGATGGCTTCCTTCTGCTGCGCCATCACATCGACCGGCATCATGTAGAAGTAGGCCAGGTTGGCGCCTATATAGAGCGTGACGATCGCCAGCATCCCGGCGATGATGATCCGTTTCATCAGCCGCTCAGGAGCGATGACCTCTCCGGCGATCATGCTGACGGCGATCCAGCCGTCGTAGGTGAAGATCACCGAAGCCATTGCGCGGCCGAGGCCTTCACCCTGCACGGGCCCACCGGTGATCAGGTTGGACGCGCTGCCGTGTCCCAGCAGAAATGCCCCACCGATAATCGCCACGAGCGCGGTCACCTTGATCGCCGTGCACACACTGCCGACCGCGGCACCCACCTGAGCGCCGAGCAGATTGACGACCGTCAGCGTGACGAGGGCGGTGATGGCAATGCCCTGGACAGCGAACGGTCCCGGGCTGGTACCAAGCAGGTTCAGCAGAAATTCTGCGAAAACAATCGAGAGCGCGGCAGCGTTGGCTGGGGTCGTCACGACGACGTAGAGCCAGCCGAAGACGAACGCGGCCGCGTCGCCATAGGCCTCGCGGAGGAAAACGTAGACACCGCCGGGACGCGGCAATAGCGAACTGAGCTCTGCCACTGTAAGCGCGCCGCAGGTGCTAATCAGCCCAAAGGCCGTCCATAGGCCCATGATGACGAGCGGGTTCGGAACGAGGCCCGCAATGGTGGGAGGTTTACGGAAGATACCGCTGCCTATCGTGATGCCGACGATAAGGGCCGTTCCGCCCCAGAACCCGATGACTCTCCGGAGGTCTGTTCCCGTCATGAAATTGGAGTATATTCGCGCCTCAAACCAAGGAGGGCCTCGTGAGCGAGCGATCACTCAGCCGCCGCGACCTGCTTCGCGGAGGAAGGGACGTGGGCGGCCTGCTGGCGTTGTCTGCGCTGCCACTCGAAGCGGCTCAGACGGCTCTTCGCAGTGCGCCAGACGTTTACCAGTCGATCGGCGTCCGGCCGCTCATAAACGCCCGCGGCACGTTCACGATCATCAGCGGCTCGCTCATGCTGCCCGAGGTCCGCGCCGCCATGGACGCGGCCGCGAAACACTACGTGCACCTGGACGAACTGGCGGAAGCGGTCGGCGCTCGGCTCGCCGTGCTCACGAAGGCCGAATGGGGCCTCGTGACGGCAGGCTGCAGCGCGGGCCTGACGCTTGCCACGGCCGCCTGTGTCGCCGGCGGCAACCCCGACCTCCACATCCGCGTACCGAATCTGGCGGGCTTCCCCAGGGACGAAGTCATCATCCCGAAGCATTCCCGCAACGTGTACGACGCGGCCCTGCGAACAGTCGGGGTCCGTGTGATCGAGGTCGAGACCGTTGCCGAGCTCGAGTCGGCGCTCGGCCCGCGCACCGCGATGATCTACATCATGGCGAGCCCGCGCGTCGACGCGAGTCCGCTCAACTTGAAGGCGATGGCTGCGATCGCGCAATCGAGAGGAGTCCCGATTCTCGTCGACGCGGCGGCGGAAGTTCTGACGATCCCCAACGTGCACCTCCAGAATGGCGCGTCGCTCGTGGGTTACAGCGGCGGCAAGTGCTTGCGCGGCCCGCAGACCGCTGGTTTGCTGCTCGGCCGAAAGGATCTCGTGAAGGCCGCATGGGTTCACAGCGCCCCGCATCACGGGCCCGGCCGTGCGCTGAAAGTCGGAAAAGAGGAAGCCATCGGGATGCTGATGGCCGTCGAGATGTGGGTCAAGCGGGATCACGACGCGGAATGGAAGCAGTGGACGTCAATGCTCGACCACGTTGACGGCCGCATGCGTCAAATTGCCGGCGTGACGACGGTGGTCAGCCAGCCGAATGGTCTTTCCAATCGGACACCGTCGCTGCGGGTGCTCTGGGATCCCGCGGTCCGCGGACTCACGAGCGATGCCGTCGTGCGCACGCTGCTCGAGACCGAACCTCGAATCGCAACGGCTGGAACACGGCAGGACAAGCTGAGCGGAGTGTCCATCACGCCCTACATGATGTCCCCTGGAGACGAGAAGATCGTCGCCGATCGTTTGGCTGCCGTGCTCTCGGCGGGCCGGCCTTCTAGCGTGTCTGCCCGATCGTCGGCGCCGGTCGCCGATGTTACCGGCCGATGGGACGTGCGCATCGACTACGCGGCAGCTCGATCGACGCACACCCTCTACTTACGGCAGCGTGGCAGCGACATCGATGGCTCCCACCAGGGCGAGTTCATCACCCGCGACGTGTCGGGCACGATCGACGGCGACGCCATCCGGCTCCGCAGCGCATTCAGCGAGGAGCACGGCGATGCGATTACGTTCGTCTTTACGGGAAAATTGACTGGCAGCGCGATGTCCGGGGCGCTGGACATGGGCGAGTATCTCGGCGCCACGTGGACGGCCACGCGACGGGGATGATCGTCGATCGTCGATCGTCCATCGTCCATCGTCGATCGTCCATCGTCGTGGTGATCGGCATGCTTGCGCTTGCCGCAACGCTGCCGGCGGCAGCGCCGAAGTACGACCTTGTACTGCGCGGCGGACATGTGATCGACCCGCGCAACGGGATCAGCGGCATCCGCGATGTCGCGGTGGCTGGCCGGACAATCGCCAGTGTGGCGGCCAGCATCAGCCCCGCCGATGCGTCGAAGGTGATTGATGTCTCGGGTTTGTATGTGGTCCCCGGCCTGGTCGACATCCACACGCACGTCTATGCCGGGACGGGGGAGAAGGATTCCTACGCCGGCGACCTCAGCGTTTACCCGGACACGTTTGCGCTGCGTTCGGGTGTCACAACCGTTGCCGATGCCGGTAGTTCTGGCTGGCGGAACTTCGAAGACTTCAAACAGCGCATCATTGATCGCTCGACGACGCGCGTCCTGGCGTTTCTCAACATCGTCGGCCAGGGAATGCGCGGCGGCAAGTTCGAGCAGGATCTCGGCGACATGATGGTGCAACCGGCTGCCGATATGGCTCGGCGGTATCCTGGCGTCATCATCGGCATCAAGACCGCGCACTACTCAGGGCCGGAGTGGACGCCGGTCGACCACGCTGTCGAGGCCGGCACCCTTGCCGGTGTTCCCGTGATGGTCGATTTCGGCGCGAACAAGCCCGAGCGTCCGGTTGCCGATCTGTTGACGATGAAACTGCGGCCTGGCGACATCTATACTCATGTGTTTTCGGGATTACGCGGCGAGCTCGACGGCGCGGGACGCCTCAACCCGGGGCTGGCTGCGGGGCGGAAACGCGGTGTGCTGTTTGATTTGGGGCACGGTGCTCGAAGCTTCAGGTGGGACGTTGCCCAGGCGGCCATGAAGGAACAGTTTCTGCCGGACACGATTTCCACGGACCTGCATCTGGAGAGCATGAACGGCGCAATGAAGGACGTGTTGAACGTGATGAGCAAGTGTCTCGTGCTCGGGCTGACGGTCGATCAGATCGTGCAGCGCGCGACCTGGAACGCCGCGCGCGCGATCAAGCAGGACGGTCTGGGGCACTTGTCCCCTGGCGCCGGCGCCGACATCGCGGTGCTCCGATTGGAACGCGGAAGCGTCGGGTTGCCCGATGCGTACGGCAGCAGGCTCGAAGGGGCTGGGCGCTTTCTGAACGAGCTGACGGTACGGGATGGGAAGATTGTCTACGATCTCAACGGCATTGCCATCAGGAGGTGACATGAAGAAGTCGAATCGACGAAAGTTCCTCGCGCAGACGTCTGCGGTTGCCGCGGCTGTTGCGCTGCCCTCACGGGCTCAGGCGCAGGCGCGTCCCGCGGGCGCCCCAGCGAAAAAAGTTCATTGGAGCGGCGGCAAGCCACCTGCGAAGACGCCGTTGTTCAGCGGTGTCGTGTCGTACGGCAACCTTGTGTTCGTGTCCGGCATCGGCGCGCATTTCGAAGGAGACATCAAGGCGCACACCAAGCATGTGCTCGACGAGATTCAAAAGGCGCTGGAGTCGGTCGGATCATCAATGGAAAAAGTGTTGAAGGTGAATGTGTACCTGAACGACTTGAAGGACTACGCGGGGATGAACGAGATGTTCCTGGGCCGCTTCGGCCCCGAGCCTGGCGTCCGGACGACGATCGCGGCAGCCGGCGGAATACCCGGAAACTCCCTCGTCGAGATCGATTGCATCGCATGCCTCTGATCGAGCCAGGGAAAAAAGCACCGGCCTTCGCGCTGAAGGATCAGCGGGGCAAAACCCGCAAGCTCGCCGACTATGCAGGGCGACCGGTGATTCTGTACTTCTATCCGAAGGACGACACGCCAGGCTGCACGAAGCAGGCTTGCGCGTTTCAAGACAATCTGCCGCGATTCAAGGCGAGCAAGGCCGCGGTGCTTGGTGTGAGCATCCTCGACGAAGCCAGCAAAGCGCGGTTCGCCGAGAAGTACAAACTATCGTTCCCGCTACTGGCCGACGACGATCACGCCGTGGCGGAGAAGTACGGCGTCTGGCAGCAAAAATCGCTGTACGGCCGCTCGTTCATGGGCAACGTACGAACGACGTATCTGATTGGCGGCGATGGAAAAATTGCGAAACGCTGGGACAAGGTGAAAGTTGACGGCCACGCAGACGAGGTGCTCGAGGCCGTCAACGCGATCTAGGTCTTACTCGATGACGATCTTTGCGACGGCGGGCAGGCGGTCGACCTTGCCTGCCACGATTTCCATCTGAGCGAGCGTCGTTTTCTTGTGATCGCCGGCGACGCGCGGGATGCAGCCGCGCACGAGCTGCTGGGTTCTCAGGACGGCAATAGAGACGAATTCGAACGCATTGGACGTCGCCGATCTATTGATCACTGATGGCTCCCTATCTTGGCTTCAATGAGGGCTGGAACCTGGCCCGGGCGAGACCGGGGATTGAGGGCAGAGCTCAGGAAAGCGAGTAAGACTCAAGTATACTTCGATATCCCGAGACGGAGCAGCATCATGAAGACGCGAACGACACCGTACGCCTGGGCCGTCGCCTGCACGGTTGCAGCCACCCTTGCCGCCGTGTCGAGCGGGTTGTCTTCGCAGGGGCTCCAAGGCCCGAATCCCGACACGTCGTACCACCTTGGCCCCGATTCGCTCCCACAGGACGGTGTGCCAAAAGGGGAAATTCGCGGCCCGTTCAGCCTGTCCAGCCAGGCGTATCCGGGAACGCAGCATACGTATTGGGTCTACGTCCCGGCGCAGTATCGATCTTCCGTGCCGGCGAGCCTGATGATTTTTCAGGACGGGCAGGCGTTCAAGAACCCGGACGGAAATCTTCGCGCGCACAACGTGATGGACAACCTGATTTACCGGCGCGAGATACCAGTGATGATCGGCGTGTTCATCAATCCCGGCCGCCGGCCCGACCAGCCGGAGCCCACGCCGCAGAACTGGGGCGATCGCGACACCAACCGTCCGACCGAATACAACACGCTCGATGACAAGTATGCGCGGGTCATTGTCGATGAGCTCATGCCCGTGCTGCATAAGGACTTCAACATCTCGAACGATCCGGAGCGTCACGGCATCGGAGGCGCCAGCTCTGGCGCCATCGCCGCGTTTACGGTCGCGTGGCAGCGTCCCAACGATTTTCGCAAAGTGCTGAGCATCGTCGGCAGCTTCGTGAATCTGCGCGGTGGCCACGCGTATGCCGACATCGTCCAGGAGAGCGAGAAGAAGCCCATCCGGATCTATTTGCAGGACGGCCGGAACGACAATCGAGGTACGGGGCGCGGCGGCGAGTACGACGAGACACGCGACTGGTTCCTTCAGAACGTGCGCCTCATGAAGGCGCTGACCGGCAAGGGCTACGACGTGAACTACTCGTGGGGACTGAATCGCCACGACCAGGCGATGGGCGGTGCTATTCTGCCGGACATGATGCGCTGGTTGTGGCGCGATCATCCGGTTTCTGTGGATGCGAACGACGCTGTCGAGCGGTCGTTCAATGAACCTGGCAAATAACGAACGGGAGAACTTATGTCGCGTCGAACACTAGGTGTGATGCTGCCGGCGATTCTGCTTGGGTGCCTGTTTATTCGTCCATCGACGCCTGTATCGGGACAGAGTGGTGTGACGGGCGGCGAATGGCCCCATTGGGGCGGCGACCATGGGAACACCAAGTACTCGCCGCTCGATCAGATCAATCGCGACAACGTGAAAAATCTGCGGATCGCCTGGCGCTGGAAATCCGAAAACTACGGAGCGCGGCCGCAGAACAACATGGAAGCCACGCCGCTGATGATCGGCGGCGTGCTCTACACGACCGCCGGTGTCCGCCCCAACGTCGTCGCTATCGACGGCGCGACGGGCGAAACGCTCTGGAGCTATCGCATCGATGAAGGGGAGCGCGGCGACATCGCGCCGCGAAGCGTCTCTCGCGGCGTCGAATACTGGACCGATGGAAAGCAGTCGCGCATCATTCTGGTGACGCGCGGCTATCGTCTGGTGTCGCTCGATGCAAAGACCGGTTTGCCCGATCCCGCGTTCGGGCGAGGCGGCGTGGTCGACTTGTACGAGGATTTCGATCAGCCCGCGCCGAAAAATGGCGTCATCAGCTCCACCTCTCCAGCCGTCGTCGTCAGAAACGTGGTCATCATGGGCGCCGCGATGGTCGGGGGCACGGCGCCGCGATCGAAGGAAAACACGAAAGGCTACATTCGTGGCTTCGACGTGCGCACGGGCAAGCGTTTGTGGACGTTCCACACCGTTCCGAATCCCGGGGAATTCGGCAACGATACCTGGCTGAACGATTCGTGGGCGTACACGGGGAACACGGCTGTCTGGTCGCCGTTCTCGGCCGACGACGATCTTGGTTACGTCTATCTTCCTGTCGAATCGGCAACGGGCGATTTCTACGGTGGACACCGACCTGGGAATAACCTTTTTGCGGGCAGCCTTGTGTGTCTGGATGCGCGGACCGGGAAGCGCATCTGGCATCAGCAGCTCGTGCACCACGACATCTGGGACTACGACCTGGCGTCGCCGCCGACGCTCATCAACATTACCGTCAACGGCAAGCCGATTCGTGCCGTCGCGCAGACGACCAAGTGGGGCTATCTGTTTGCCTTCGATCGCGTGAACGGCACGCCGGTGTGGCCGATTGAAGAGCGCCGCGTGGAGGCAGGCACGGTTCCGAGCGAATGGTACTCGCCTACCCAGCCGCACCCAACCAAGCCGGCACCTTACGATCGTCAAGGGGTGAGCGAACAGGATCTCATCGACTTCACACCAGAACTGAACGCTGAAGCACGCGCGATCATCAAGGAATACAAGATCGGCCCGCTCTTCACGCCGCCAATCGTCGGAGGCACCGATGGATTGCGGGGAACGCTGCAGATTCCGGCGGCGCAAGGTGCAGCGCTATGGCAAGGCGCAGCGTGGGATCCGGAAACCAACATGCTGTACGTGCCGTCTGTTACCAACATGACCAACAACGCCTTGCAGCCTGGCACCGGACGCTCGGACATGAACTTCATTGGCGGTGGCGGCGGTGGCGGCGGACGGGGCGCACCTCCACCAGAAGAAGGCGCCGGCGGCGCACGCCGCGGCGGCGGCGGTGGCCGTGGCGGCGCGGCACCCACTCTCGGTCCTGGTGTTGGCCGTGGTCCCTGGGGTATCGGTCCGCAGGGCCTTCCGCTCGTAAAGCCACCCTACGGAAGAATCACGGCGTACAACATGAACACGGGTGATATCGCGTGGCAGGTTGCCAACGGCGACACCTACGAGTGGATCAAGACGCACCCAGCCCTCAAAGGGTTGACTATTCCGCGCACCGGGCGCGCCGACGAAGGCGGCATCGTCGTGACCAAGACGCTGGCCTTTGCCGGGCAAGGCTGCGGGCTGTTCCGAGGCGGCGGCGGCGGCGGCAACATGTTCGTCGCCTACGACAAGGCGACGGGTGCTGTTGTGCACGAAATGCCGCTGCCGGCCAACACGTGCGGGAATCCGATGACCTACATGGTGAACGGGAAGCAGTACCTCGCCGTGTCGATCGGCGCTCAGAACTTTCCCGCGGAGGTCATCGCGCTGACGCTTCCGTAGGTCGCGTGAACGCTGTCTCAGCCTGCCGGTTCGAGGTCGGTGGAGAAGACTGTCTCGCCGGCGAGGTTGACCAGGCGTACGGTCATCACACGTGTTGCGGCGCTGATGCGGACGAGACCAAAAAACTGCAGTCCTCCCAATGGGCCGGGATATGAGGGTAGGCCGGCTGGTACTCCATTGAAGCGGACTTCCGGGCCGAAGGTGTTATCGAGCGCCGCAGGCGCACCGGTTCCTGCATGGATAGGTCCGGCGACAAATTCCCAGAACGGCAGGAAATCCTTGAACTGCGCGCGCTCCGGGTCGTAGTGATGCGCGGCGGCGTAATGGACGTCGGCAGTGACCCACACGACGTTCCTGATCTGGCGCTGTCGAATGAAGCGCAGAAGGTCGGCGACTTCCAACTCGCGCCCCAGAGGCTCTCCGTTTCCGTTGGCGAACGCCTCGAAGTTGTCGCCGTCTCGTACGATCAGCCCGATCGGCAGATCGCTGGCGATCACTTTCCACGCCGCCTTCGACGAGGCCAGGCGGCCCTTCAGCCACTCGATCTGAGCCGGACCTGCGAGCTGCGACTCAGCGGTTCGCGTCGCCTGTCGATTTGTCGTGTTGGGCCCCCGGTAGGTCCGGAGATCGAGCGTGAAGACATCGAGCAGCGGCCCGTACGGACACTGGCGAAAGATCGGAGGTCGGTCGCCTGGTTCCAGGCGAATGGGCACATGTTCGAGGAACGCGCGCCTCGCGTTCGAGCTCAGTGCCGCAACGCTCTTGATTGTGTACCGGTCGTCGCCTTCGAGGGTCTGCTGCGGGTACCAGTTATTGCGGACTTCGTGATCGTCCCACAGCGCTATCTGGGGTACCTCCGCATTGAATCGACGAACGTGCTCGTCGAGCAGGTTATAGAGGTGGTTTCCGCGGAACTCGTCGAGCGTTTCGGCAACCTTCGACTTCGCGGGCGTGACGACGTTCTTCCAGATGCCGCCATCCGGCAGCCGCACCTCTTCCACCAGCGGCCCATCCGCATAGACTGTGTCGCCGCAATGAATGAAGAAGTCCGGTTGCGCGCGCCGCATCGTCTCGAACATCTTCAAGCCGCCCCACTGGAGATTGATGCCCCAGCCCTGACCGACAGTGTCTGCCGCCCACGCGAAGCTGAGGTCGCCCGGCCGCGCCGGCGCAGAAAGAAAACTGCCCTGTGAGGGCAGGCTCTGATTGCGCGAATCGCGAAGATCCTCGAAACGAACGCGGTAGAAGATCCGCTGGCCTGACGGAAGGCCTGAAAGGTCGATCCGGGCCGTGAAGCCCGATTCTGCGCGAGCCACCGAACCGGCCGCTCGCTGAATGTTCTGGAATGACTCGGTCGTCGACCACTCGACCAGCATTCGGGAGGCTCGATCGCTGCGGCTCCAGACGATTGCGCGGTTGCCGGTGACGTCACCGGCGGCTGTGCCGTAGCTGATTGAGGGTCGTGAGGATTCCTGGCGGAGCACAGCAGGGGCAAATGCAAATGCCCCTGCTGCACGTGTTGTCGTCGAAAGAAAACGGCGCCTGCCGATCAACGCTGGTCCTTGGTCCTTCGTCCTTCGTCCTTGGTCCCGACGATGGACGATGGGCCATCGACGATGGACGATGGACGGCCGTCAGCTTAGTTCGTCGGTTTCGCCGCCCAGGGGCCGACTTCCGGCTTGCCCTGCGTGTTGGCCAGCGGACCGAGCTCGCCCTGCACACCACGCGTGATTGCGGCCGTTTCGCTGGCGTTCTGGAAGCAGGTGAAGTCCGGCCGGTCGCGCCATGCGAACGGACCGCAGAGACGCTTGCCTGCGCCGATGGCGGCGTCGTGCACGATATTGATGATGCGCTCGTAGTCGGGCGTGCCCTGTGCGTACCCAGAGAAGTTGCCCAGGTCGCCGCTTGCGGCGAAGAGCGCCGTCACGCCGGGGATCTTCGCAATCTCATGCGCATTCTTCACGCCTTCGAGCGTCTCGATCATCAGAATGAGCACGATATTGTCGTTGATCGTCTGGCGATAGCCACCGGGGACGCCGCCGAACATCGCGGGATCGAACGCCTGCCCGCCGCCGTTGCTGCGACGGCCGAGAGGCGGGAAGTAGGTCCAGTTGCGCGCGGCCGTGGCTTCTTCAACTGTGTCAACCGTGGGCACGACGACTACCAGCGCGCCGGCATCGACCGCGTGCTGGATTTCTTTTTCGTCGGTGTACGCGACGCGTGTGCCAGGCACCGCTTTCGCGTGCGGGCAGGTGCGCCACAAACGTGCGGCTGCCGACCAGTCACGATTGTCGTGCTGCATCTCGGTCCAGATGAAGTCGTAGCCGGCGTTGGCCATCGCGCAGTAGGTGCTCGCGTCGGTCGCGCCGAAGACCGTGCCGCCCGTCACCTTCTGGCCCGCCATCATCTTCAGCTTGACCGGGTTCCAGATCTTGGAGCCCGCCGGTGGAGCGAAGGCTGAACCGTACTTCCAGGCATCCGAATTGAACGGACCGGTATTCTGGGCGCCAGCCGGCGGAGTCTGTTTGGCGTTGCTGTCCTTGCCCGCGGGGGCGGCGAGCGGAAACTGCATCTTCCCGGCATCCGGGTTATTGGCGTAGGGGTCGGCGCCAGCCGGGCCACCCTGTCGCGCCGGAGCCTGTCCCTGTGCGCTGAACGTGGCGATTCCTAACGCTGTGACGGCCGTCACAGCAAAAAGCAGACGTTTCACTTCAAACCTCCTTATGAGTGCGACTGTTCGCAGAGGGAGAATATGCACCCGTACGTCCCCTGAGGGCAAGCGTTACCTTACGGTTGTGCGTCGAAGAATTTCAGGGCCATCGTGCCGTGTGTCGTGGCTGCACCGGCACGCAACGCGGCGGCGAGCAGCGCCGATTCGACGAGCTCTTCGCGCGTCGCGCCGGCCGCCTTGGCCGCTTTTGAATGGGCCTCGATGCAGTACGGGCACATCTGGGCGCATGCGACCGCGACCGCGATCAGCTCTCGATACTTTCTGGGGATGGCGCCGTCGGTTCGCGCCGTGATTTTTTCGAGATTCAACCACGCCTCGTAGTCGGCAGGGGCGAGTTTCCTCATTTCTCTGAGAAGACGAATGTCAGCTGGATCGTGAAAGTGGTCGCTCAAATGAAGGCCTCCGGGCAGAGGATACCAATCTACTGCGGAAGACGCACGATGAAGTTAGTTATTGGTCGTCAGTCGTTGGTCGTGCGCGGGCAGGGTTCTTGCCGTGCTCTCGACATGATCGCAAAGACTCTCATCGATTTACAGGTCTATCAGAAAGCGCTCGTCGGATCGTTCGCAGTTTCTGCACTCTTGAAGCACCCCCAGCTGCGCAAAGACCGCAAACTGAGCGAACAACTTGGCGCAGCCGCCGATTCGGTGTGCAGCAACATCGCCGAAGGGTTCGCACAGCAGTCCGACCGGAAATTCACGCTCTATCTCTTTGTTGCACGAGGATCGGCCAACGAGGTACGCGCGCATCTGGCTGTGGCCCGCAACCGAGACCATATCACCGCCGAGGAACTTTCAGAACTGAGCCGTACCTACGACGAGATCGGGCGGATGTTGACGCGCTTCATCCAGTATCTGCGCCGGTCGGATCGCCGGGAGCAGGCAAAGTAGGTTCTTGGTCCTTTGTCCCCGGTCTCAGCCGGCCCGCCGCCAACGCCGGGTTCTTCATGCGGCCTGACTGTTGTGACGGATACAATCTCCCGGATGCCGGCACTCACGGTAGTGGTCGTCGTCTACAACATTCCGCGCGAGGCGCCACGGACGCTCTTCTCGTTGTCGGCTGACTACCAGCGGGACATCGATCCCGAAGAATACGAAATCATCGTCGTCGATAACGGTTCGAGTCCACCCTTCGATCCGAGGGTCCTCGATGGACTGCAGGGTAACTTTCGTCTGCTCAGAATTGACGATGCACCCGCGTCACCGGCTCACGCTGCGAATCGCGGTCTGGCGGCGGCGCGGGGTGCGGTGGTCGGCCTGTTGATCGACGGAGCCCGTCTCGTCACTCCTGGTCTGTTGCACTACGCGTTGCTCGGGGCGAACAGTCATCCGAAGGCGGTCGTTGCCAGCCTTGGCTGGTATCTCGGTGGCGACCTGCAGGGAGCTGCCGCGGAAGCCGGCTACAACCAGGCGCGCGAAGACGCGTTGCTGTCGTCGATCGACTGGCCGACGGACGGATATCGTCTGTTCGACATCGGAACCCTCGACGAATCCTCGGTCGACGGCTGGATGGCACCGATTTCCGAAACCAATACGTTATTCATGCGTCGCCAGTTGTGGGATCTCCTGGGGGGGTTGGACGAGCGTTTCGACGCCGCGGGGGGTGGTTTGGTCAACCTCGATATCTACCGCCGGGCCTTGCAGCTCGACGGAGCGGACCCGGTCGTCCTCCTCGGAGAAGCGTCGTTCCATCAACTGCATGGGGGGGTCTCGACGAATGCGGGCCAGTCCCAGCAGCTCGATAACTGGGATCGCTGGCATTCGCAGTACCGACAACTCCGCAGCGTCGACTGGACCTGGGTGCCCCGGCGGAGCCCTGCAACGCTGATCGGCAGGCTTCCGGCGGAGGCGATGTCGCGATTCGTCCACTCGGCCATCAGCCCGGTACGTGCGGACGTTCACCCGCTTGGGCCAGCGTTCGATCAGGGCACCTGGTCGCCGACACCGGTGGCCCGGCCGGCCGACCCAGTCACCGCCGGCCTTGTCGATCTCGCGCATATGGAGCTCAGGCGCGGTCGACCGGGTGCGGCCGGAGCCGTAGCCCGATTCGCTCGCCATCGCGATCCCGACAATCACGAGTTACGGCGCCTCATGTCCCTGACCGCCAATCACGTCCGCTTCGAGCCGGATGACGCACATCGGGCCGTGGCCTTGGCGCGTGCGCATCAGATCGTCGGTGACCTGGCCGGCGCGACTGCTCATTTCAGGAAAGCGCTCGACCGTCAACCAGGCTTGGTCGACGCGCACGTCGGACTGTCTGAGCTGCGGATGCCGGCGGAGCATTATCTGGTTTGGTTGCAGCGGCTGTACGACCTGTTGGCGCCCGCCACAGCCCTCGAGATTGGGATCTACCACGGGCAGTCGCTCGCGCTGCATCGTCCACCGACCGTGGTAATCGGCGTCGACCCCCAGCCATTGGTAGCTCAGCCGCTCCAGACCGAGACGCACATCTTTACGCAGACGAGCGATGCCTTCTTCGCGAGCCAGCGGCTCGACGCGTTGCTCGGTGGACGCCCGCTCTCGGTGGGGTTCATCGACGGACTACACCTCTTCGAACAAGCGCTGCGGGACTTCATGAATCTCGAAGCCCATTGCGGACCAGAATCCACGATTCTTATTCACGACACGGTTCCGCTGGACGAACCGACGCAGCGTCGCGAAATGGACACGGTGTTCCACACCGGCGACGTCTGGCGCACCGTCTTGTGCCTCAGGAAGTATCGACCCGGCCTGCAAATGTTCACCATCGCGACGCCGCCCACCGGCCTCACGGTCGTGACCGGTTTGGATCCGAGCTCGCGACTCCTGGAAGCGCACTATGATGAGTATGTGAACGAGTTTCTTTCCATTCCATTCGTCGCCATCGAGAACGATCTGAGCCGTGCGCTTAACGTGGTAGCGGCCGATCTTCCCTCCGTCGAACGCCTACTCGGCGAGCGGCGGTCTACCAGGTCGTGACACCATGATTCGCCAGGGTTCATACGTTGTCGATCGAGACCAGGCCGCTTTGTCGTCAGGGGATACCGAGGCCGTCGATCGATTTCACGAGCTTTATTACCAACGCTGGGTTAACCAGTCCGACACTATCAACCTGAGCTGGTTCGGATACCGGCTGCTGAAGTGCCCGATGGACATGTGGATGTATCAGGAACTGCTGGTACGCACGCGGCCGGACTTCGTAGTGGAGGCGGGTACTTATCTGGGGGGCAGTGCGCTGTATCTGGCGACCATCCTCGACCAGCTCGGGCACGGACGGGTCATTACGATCGACATCACTCCACAACCCGATCGCCCGGTCCATCCGCGCATCGACTATGTTCTCGGGTCGAGCATCGATCCGGCGGTGGTGCAGGGCGTGTTCGGATCGGTTGCCGGGCGGCGCGCCATGGTCATTCTGGATTCCGATCACACCGAAGACCACGTTCACGCGGAGATGACCGCATATAGCCCGCTCGTGCACGTTGGCGACTACATGATCGTTGAGGACACCAACGTCAATGGCCACCCGGCATGGCCGGCGTTCGGGCCTGGTCCGATGGAGGCCGTAGACCGATTCCTATCGCAGCGGCAAGATTTCGAGGTGGACTCGCGCTGCGAGCGCTTCCTGATGACGCTGAACCCGCGTGGGTACCTGCGGCGCTGCGCGAGCTGATACCGACATGCTCGCTGAATCGCCGCTGGCTACGTTGTATCTGGACCTCCTCGAACAGACACTCACCGGGGCCATCCTGCAGGACACCGGTGTTCTCCCGGCCTTCCTTTCAACGACAGTCGTCGCATCAGTCGGCTATGACCGCGAAAGGAGGAGCAAGGGC
This sequence comes from Vicinamibacterales bacterium, assembly GCA_023717525.1. Taxonomy (GTDB): domain Bacteria; phylum Acidobacteriota; class Vicinamibacteria; order Vicinamibacterales; family JAMQPK01; genus JAMQPK01. The sequence continues at coordinate 50,989 of JAMQPK010000220.1, forward strand.
AGGGACTGGCCGACTCACGCGCACACGATGATCGGCCTGGAGCGGCTCAGGAGCCTGCGGCACCTCGTGGCGGAGGTCCTCGAAAATGGAACGTCAGGGGACCTCCTCGAAGCCGGAGTCTGGCGGGGCGGTGCCAGCATCTATATGCGCGCGCTGCTGGCCGCGCATGGTGTGAATGATCGTCGTGTCTGGGTTGTCGACTCGTTTGCCGGGTTACCGCCGCCAAACGAAAAGGATTTTCCCGCGGACCGCGGCGATCGACTTCATGAGATTGGTTACCTGGCCGTGCCGCTGGAGGAAGTGAAACAAAATTTCCAGAAATACGGCATGCTGGATTCCCAGGTTGAGTTCGTGTCTGGCTGGTTCAAAGATACCCTTCCAACCATACCGGTCTCTCAACTCGCGATTCTTCGCCTCGACGGCGACATGTATGAGTCCACGACGCAGTGCCTACGGTCGCTCTATGGTCGCGTCTCTATTGGCGGATTTGTCATCATCGACGATTTCGGCCTCCCCCCCTGTCGTCAGGCGGTTGAAGACTTTCGGGAGCAGAACGGAATCGTTGATCCGTTGATCGACATTGACGGTATGGCGGTTTTCTGGCAACGAGCAGGACCTTGAGTTGATCCTTCATTCCCGCTTAGTGACAAAACCAGCCTGTCGTCACGATCTTCTATAATCAACAGCGAACGGTTATCAGGAGGTAAGACGGGATGAGCGAGTCACTCGAGGTGGGCGCGAACGAGTCGGCACTGATTCCGCCGAAAGAAATGCTGTACGACGGCAGCTCCTCGCCAGCGGAGTTCGTGCTGTACGGCGACCACTTCTGCCAGCACTTCCTCATAGCACGAGCTCATATGACGCCCTCGGCGGCCGTTCTCGATGTAGGTTGTGGCAACGGCTCGGTGTCGCGGGCGTTGACGCAGGTGCTCACACCTGCCGGACAGTATGAAGGCGTTGACGTGAACGGGGCGAGCATCTCCTGGCTGCAGGAGCGCTACCGAGGCTTTCCGAACTTCCACTTCAGCCACGCCGACGTGTACAACAAAATGTACAACCCCGGCGGGCGGCTGACCGCGGGCGACTACCGATTTCCTTTTGCTGATTCGGCCTTCGACCTTGTGCTGCTGAAGTCGGTCTTCACGCACATGATGCCCGTCGACGTGCGCAAGTACATCCATGAAATCGACCGGGTCTTGAAGCCCGGTGGCCGGGCGGTCATCACGTACTTCCTGTTGAACGACGAGTCGCGGCTATTCATTGCGCGTGGACAGGACGTCCATCACTTGACGCATGAGTACGAGCGAGACCCGCTGTGCCGAATCGCGAATCCCGTGGTCCCAGAGGTGGTGGTCGCACACGACGAAGCGAGAATTCGCGGCTACCAGTCCGAGGTCGGCTGGAGCACGCTGGAAATCGCCTACGGAAACTGGAGCGGCCGAAGCTCGTTCCTCGGGCATCAGGATCTCATCATCTCGGCGAAGGAACCGAAAATCCCGGCGCCGCAGCGCTAGCCGGCCCACGCCCTTCTGTTCCGCGCAATGCCAGAAATCCTCTACTCGTGTGTTGTCGACGCCTCTCCTGTGCTCTACCACCAGACGATGGTATGGGCATGGACGGCGATCCATCTGGCAGGCATTGACCCGTCACAACTCGTCGTCCACCTGGTTGTCGGCAGTGACGACCGGTTGCGGCGCGACCTCGCGCGGATCGGTGTGCGCTGTATTCCCGTGCAACCGTTTGCCAAAGGCACTCCAAGCTGCAACAAGCTGGTCCAGCTCGACAGCGAAGCACTGCTCTCCCATCCGCGTGTCGTGCTGAGCGATTGCGACATCGCGTGGATCGCGCCTGTCGACGGGCACCTGTTCGGCGGGCAGCCACGAGCGAAGGTCGTCGACCTCGCGAATCCGCCGCTTGAACTACTGGAGCCGCTGTTTCTTGAGGCGGGCTTTCCGGATGCCGCAACGAGCATCACCTCGATTGGCAACCAGGCGACGTTGCACAACAATTGCAATGGCGGCTTGTACCTGCTGTCCGGTGGCTGGCTGCGCAGACTGCAGGAACCGTGGAAGCGCTGGCTGGATTGGGTCGAGGCGCGAGCCGTGCAACTCGGCCCTTACAGCGTGCACATGTTTCAGGTGTCCTTTGCGCTGGCGATGGAAGAGCTCGGGGCTCGAGTCGAGCACCTTCCACTCGAATACAACTTCCCGACGCACACAAACCGAACGGCGGAGTGTTCCGTTGAAAGCGATATTCGCGCATTGCATTTCCATCGGGCGTACGACACGTCCGGCCTGCTGTTGCCAACCGGCGTCGCGCGCGTCGACAAGGCAGTTACCGCGGTGAACACCTTTCTCTGGCCGCGCTTCGCCGGCGCGTGGTGGATGAACGGGCCCGAGCTGGTCACGAGGGAATCGGTGCACGGACGATTCCGGACCCGACGGTATGACCATGTTACGCAACAGCTGGAGACCTACGGCGCACACACTCGGAATGAGCTGGCCATGGTTCTCGCGTTCCTGCGGCCCGGTGATCAGGTCATCGATGTCGGGGCACACATCGGCACGTTCACCGTGCCGTTCGCTCGCGCGGTCGGGCCAGAGGGGCGCGTGGTCTCGGTCGAGCCGGGCATCGATGCGTTCGACTTGCTGCTCGAGAACCTGGCGCTCAACGGCGTGCTGGAACGCGTTCGGGCCGAATGTGCCCTGGTATGCGAACATCCAGGCGCCTATCGCGCGGCGGAAACGGCTGACCACACCAGCGCCACGTACTACGTAAGCACGGAGGGTGTCCCCTCGCTGGAGTGCCTGCAGTTGGATTCGCTTGCGGCGAATCTGGATAGTCACCGCCCTCTGCGGCTCATCAAGATCGACGTTGAAGGCATGGAGTTGTCGGTCCTGCGTTCTGCGGAGGCGCTCATCACGGAACATCGACCGGTACTCTACGTCGAGGTCGTTTCCGAACAATTGCTGCGCGGAGGCTCGACGGTCGCGGAACTCGAGGCTTTCCTGGTGGATCGCCACTATGGGTTCTTCCGCAACATTGGTGAGCGGAACTCGACAAACGATCGCTACGAGATCTTGCGGATTGCCACGCTCGACGAAGGCGGGCCCTTCTTCGACTGTCTGGCGATTCCCCTGGAGCGCTTGAGCGAGGAACCCGCGCTCCTCTCGTCGTCGAGCCGGTAGACTATTGAGGTGTGACCGTGATTGCCATCCCATCGCGAAGGTTCGAGATCCCTTGAGTGATGATCAACTCTCCGGGCTTCAGTCCTGACACGATCTCGACATGTTCAGTGTCGACCAGTCCGGTCACGATTGGCCGCCTCCGCGCAACGTTCCCGGCAGCAATGAATACCGCAGCGCCGTTCTTCTCATCGCGGGTGACGGCGATGGGCGGCACGAGCGGTACATTCAAGCGCTGCTCCGCGTCGATCTCCACGGCGACCTGAGTACCCGGTGCGAGATCGGTCGGCGACTCGAACCCGAGCACGACGGGAATCATCGTCGCGCCAGGTTCGGCATCGGGCCGGATCGTCACCCGCAGGAGTTCGGTCGTCCCTCGCCCCTCCGCGACGATGCGAGCCTGCGCGCCGGACGCGAACCGCTTCGCATCTGCGATCGCGACGTTTGCGGTCACCTGAACCTGCTTCGGATCGAGGATTCGCAGGATGGCGTCGGTTTCGCCCACGCCGACGGTATCGCCAGGATTGTGAAGACGTCCCGACACGATGCCGTTGAACGGCGAGAGAAGCGTCGTGTTCCGGCCTTGTGCTTCGGTCGTGCTCTGGGCCGCGCGCGCCTGGGCGAGCTCTGTTTCTGCTTCATTCGCGTCGCGATCGGCGGCTTCGACTTCCATCCTCGACGCGGCGCCTCGCTCCATGAGCCCGTGAAGGCGCTCTTGCACCGTTTTGGTGTTCTTTGCCCGCAGCTCGGCTGCGTGCACCGTCGCGGCGCCAGCAGACGACTCGGCGCGAAGCGATGGAAATTCGAATCGCACCAGTAACTCGCCGCTCTTGACTGGATCGCCGACGTTCTTCGTGATTTCGGCAATTCGCGCGATTTGAGGCGCAACGAAGGCGACCTCCGCCCCTGGAAGCGTCGTTACTTGACCGGTCGCGCTGACGACGCCGCGGATGCTGCCAAGCTGAACGCGCTCGGCAATCACCGGAACGGCGATGTCGGATTCAGGGTCTTCTGTGTTCTGGCGTGTGCAACCGGACATCGCCGCGCACACGAGCAGTGCGACAGGCGTCAGCGCGACTGAGCGCGTGATCTCCGGCATCGGCGCCCAGAATCGCACGAAACTGGGTTAGCGCGCCAGGTTGGGATGCTGAGTGGCCGCGACTTGCCGCTGGGGTTTGATGAGCTGGTTGAGTTTCGTGAACACGCGTTCATAGCCTTCCTGCTTGTAAAGGATATGCGCGCGGTTGCGGCTGATGATCTCGAGGTCGCGCTCGGCGAGATTGGCAAGGCCTGTCAGGACAATCACCGTCAGATTCGCGAAACGTTCTTCAAGGCGCATCAGCTCGAGCACCTCGAGCCCCGATCGATTGTCGTCGAGCGCGATGTCGAGAATCATCGCGTCGAGTCGGCCTTCCGATTCCTTCAGGCGCTTGAATGCCGTGTCCGGGTCGGAGGCCATTTGCACCTCGAAACCGTACATCGTGAAGAAATCCTCCAGCATGTTACGCACGGTCAGCGCGTCCTCGACGATCAGCACCTTCCGCATCGGGGCCATTGAGCCCGTTTCTACAAGTTGAATGCCAGCTGGATTACTGGTGCTTTCCTGTGCAGCGGTGCGAAAGTGTCCCGGCGTGGGACACGGCGTTGCCAGTTTTGTCCGTCAGCGGAAGTCTCTATAAATGACGTGTCCATCAGGCTGGATGACACCGATCCAGGGCGAGGCGAGGTCGATGCGGCCGCCAAGAATTTCGTAAATGAACTGTGGGTTGCTCGTCGGCGGCAGGCTGAACTGAGTTCTGACGGCTCGCATGGGCCGCGCTTGCCGCACAAGCTCGCGCGATCCATCGACGAGCGCCCCGTACTCCGGCATGCGGACCAGCGTGCCCGCAAAACGCGTTCGCGCCGGGACGATCGCAACGGCTCCGGCCAGGAGCGCAATGCCGGCCGCCCGGGCAACCGCAGGTGGCCGCAACGCCGTCGCACTGAGAGTCAGAGTGAGAACCACAGCGGGCATCAACGAAAGGTAGTAATAGCGATCGAGAAAGTCGCCCACGTAAAACGCGTATCCAATGACCGCCGCGATCTGCGGCAGCAGCGTCACCGATAGCAGCGGCAGGTCGTGCCGAAACCTGCTCGCCACGATGGCTGCGCTCAACACTATCAGCCAGACGGACCACGGTGCCCGCCACGGAGAAACAAGGATGAAGGTGAACGCCTCCTTGTAGCCTGCCACGCTGTTGGCCAACTGCAGCGGCTGACGGCCAGAGACGATCTCTCCGATGCTGTCGGCGACTTCAGACATGCCGCTGTCGGCGAATCGCGTCGATACCTGATGGACGGCGTGGGGAATCTGGAGGAGCGAGACGACGACCGCGATGATGGCGGCGTTGAGTCGAAGCGTCGCCCAATCGCGTCTGCTGAACGGGCCGGCGAGGAGAGCAGCAAAGACACCGATCGCCACGAACACTGCGCCTGTGTATGCCTGAACTGCGCACCAGACGATGGCCGTCGTCAACGCGATTCGCGATGGCGATCGTTCCGGCCACTTCAATATGACTAGAGCTGTCGCGATTTTTGCCAACGCAGAACCCACCATGGGGTTCCACACGAGCGCCGACAGGCTCAGGTCCAGGGACGCGGTCGCAAGCAGGACGATCGTCGCCAGTCCGAGCCAGATCGACCTGGTTCGCTGCCAGACGGCGGCAAGCAGGATCGTGTCGGCCATCGACTGCAGAATCGCCTGACCGATGCCGCCCGCGTGCGGCAGATTCTGGAACCAGGGCCCGACGGTCACGCGAATCAACCAGAGAATCCAGTAGAACGCGGGGCCGATGGTGTAGCCGCCGACGTGCGTCGGTGGGCCGACCAATGGGAGTTCGCTGAAGGGGCCAAGCGCGATTCCCCAGTCGCGAATCTGATCTTCCAGCAACCAGAAGTGGCTGCCGATGTCCCAGACGCGGATCGTCAGCGTGAGCGCAAATGTGAGGGCGAGCGTTGCTGCGGGCTTGAAGGCGAAGATTCGCGATTATAGCGTTAGAATCGTGGCCAGGAGTCGCCGATGCCGGTTACAAACGCAGTGCTGGGACCGAACGTCAAGATCGCTCTACCCGAGCTCGTCAATATTTACGGTTGCACCATAGGCAGCGACACGAAAATAGGGCCGTTCGTCGAAATCCAGAAGAACGCGTTCATTGGAGCGCGCTGCAAAATTTCGTCGCACTCCTTTATCTGCGAGGGCGTGACGATCGAGGACGAAGTGTTTGTCGGCCACGGCGTCATGTTCATCAACGATCGCAAGCCGCGGGCCACAGCCGACGGAGCGTTGCAGCAGGAAAGCGACTGGACGGTGATTCCCACGCGAGTAGGCTTTGGCGCCTCGCTCGGGACCGGTTCGGTCATCATGTGCGGCGTGACGATTGGGGCTCGCGCGATCATCGGGGCCGGCGCCGTGGTCACCCGCGATGTGAAGGAAGATGCCATGGTCGCCGGAGTGCCCGCGCGCGCGTTGATCGCGCGAGAGTAGCAGGGCCTAGGAGCCGCGGAGTCCGAAGTCGAATTTCTTCTCGCTCCGCTTCTGCCGAATCCAATTCTTTTCCATAGCCTGCCAGAGGACATTCGCCGGCGTGATTCGGCCGTTCTGCACCGCGGCGCGCTTGCGAAGAACCGACGGCGTCCCCTTCAGCGCAGCCCATTTTCCCTTCAGATAGGGGCCGAGCAGGCCCACAGAGGCGTACTTCAGCAGTGCCGCCGCGTCATACGCCATGTGGCTTGGAAAGGACCTCAGCAAGAGGCTTGAAGGCGTGTTCTTCAAGTACGTCCATTCGAGATTCCGCTGTCCGTAAAACACGGCCGTCGCGCTGGTCTTTCTAAGCGTACCGCTACCCGCGTGGTGAACGATCGCGTTCGCCACATACACGCATCGGTGACCACGCAGCCTGGCGCGATATGAGAGATCGACGTCTTCATAGACCATGAAGAAGTCCTCGTCGAATCCGTCGAGGCCGGCGAAGACGTCCCGCCGAATCATGCAGGCCGCTCCGCAGGCACCAAAGACGTCACCCGACGCGTCACCGAGCGAAAACCCTGCTCCGTGGAATCGTTTGAAGGCTCCTCCCGCACGCAGGTATCCATCGCCCGCGCTGTCGATGATCGAAGGATCGTGCAGATAGACGATCCTGGATGTTGTCAGCGCTACGCCAGAATCCTCGAGAAGCGGCTTCTTCAAGGCGTCCAACCAGCCCGGCTGCGGCACGGTGTCGTTGTTGAGGAACGCCAGGCAGCGACCCCTTGCGATCCGGGCACCCGCGTTGTTGCCAGCAGCGAATCCGAGGTTGCTGTCGAGAGACAACACGTGGACGCCGGGAAATCGTTCGCGGACCAGGTCGAGCGAACCGTCCGTAGAGGCGTTGTCGACGAGGATTAGTTCTCCATGAGCGCCAAGCTGGCTTTGTGTCGCCGCGAGGCAAGGCTCGAGCCACTGACGGCCGTTGAAGTTGAGGACGATCACCGAAACGTCGACGGTGCTCGAGTGGGAACTCATCGACTCGCTATCGCCCGGTACGCATCAAGGGTCAGGGCCGCGGTTCTGTCCCACGTGTAGTCCATCGCTCTGCGCCGGCCTGCCTCGCGCAGCCGGTTCGCGAGATCCGCATCTTCGATCAGCCGTACGATACCAGCAGCCATCTCCATTTCGTCGTCTGGGCTCACGAGGATACCCGCATCGCCCACGACTTCGGGAATGGCGCTCGCTCGTGCGGCGAGCACCGGAGCGCCACACGCCATTGCCTCGAGCAGGGGTAGTCCGAAACCTTCATATCGCGATGGATACGCGAACACGGCGGCGCTGCAATACAGATCCGCAAGAGTACGATCGTCGGTCGCATCTGCGAAGTGAACCTGAACATTCGCGCCGCGTGCCTCCTCCTCGAGTTTTGCGCGTTCGCCTCGGTCTACCCCTGCCAGAACCAGCATGGGGCCGACGCGACTCGGCGATAGCGCCGGAAGCCGGCCCAGGGCACGTACCAGCATCAGGAGATTTCGACGCGGGTGAAGGTCGCCGACGTGAAGCACATACGGAGCCGTTATCCCCGGAGGGAGTTGACGCGGTGTTGCCCCTGCGAACGGCGTTCCCACGCCGAGGGGAACAACTCTAATTCGCTGCGCGTCAACGCCGTAGGCGGCCGAGATCTCGCTTCGAGAGAACTCGGAGTCCGTGATGATGAGGTCTGCCGCATGAGCGCTCCGGCGATAGAACCAGCGCCGCAGCGGGTCGCGGCGGTACGGGTACCACTCTGGATGGCGCTCGTAACTGACGTCATGAATGGTCAGGACAAGAGGATGCACGCCGCGAAGCGGGGCAGTGTAGGCAGGCGAGTGGAACACGTCGAGCCGTTCGCGTCGAACCGCGCGCGGGAGATCCACGAGGCACCAGCCGAGATTCGTTGGTGCGATCTGTCTGACGGGTCGACGTTCGGCGGCGGACGGCAGGGCTGCGGCTTCCGGCGAGCCGAAGACCACAAGCTCGTTACTCGGACGTACGCGGGCGAGGGCGTTCAGCAGCTCGGAGGCATATCGTCGCACTCCGCCCGCTGGAGATCCCAAGCTTCGCCCATCGAATCCGATTCGCATCGCGCAGAACGCAGGGACATTCTACGGCCTGCTAGTGCACTATCCGAACATTCGGCGGCGCGATTGGCGGTTGCTGACCTATGAGGACCGGCCAACGGGCATACGTGCCGTTGCCGTTTTGACCGTCGGTGATCACTGCGTAGATGTAGTACTCGCCGAGAGGCACGACCGGAATGTTGTTCCAGACAAACGAGCCTGCCGATGTGGGGGCGCTCCCAATCGGGGTTGTTCCGCTTGTCGGATTGCGATCGGTGTCGTAGTACAGATTGACCGTTCCGTTGCTTTCGCTCGCGGTCCACTGGAACGTGTACGTACCGCCGGAGTTGAGCCGCTCGAGGGCGGCAAGCTTGATGCGCTTCAGGAAGAAGGTGACTGCGCCGCTGTACTCGTGCGGGTCGAACCGGAATCGGTCGATGCCGCCCATGCCGCCCGGCACCCAGCCAAGCTGAGACGGCGAGCTCGCTTCGATTGGGAGAACGGCACGGTCAGACATGTCCAGGCTGACCTTGTCCAGAACGCTCACGCCGAGGCGCGAATTGAAAATGATGTCGTCCGTCACCGTATAGTTGATGCCGCCAGCTGCCCGCCACGCGATTCGTGCGATGGAGCCGTTGTTGACGTTGCGCGCCGCATTGGGGATGCCGAACTCGACGGTCAGAATGCGATAGCGGAGCGGATCGATGCGCGTGGCGTCGCCGCGCGATGAAAGGGGTTGAAGGATCGGATCCCCTACGAGCCCGGGCTGAGCAGGGGCGCTGATGGCAGAGAAAACAGACACGCTTCCCAGCGACGTACCGGCCGGCGTTTCGGCAACAATCGGTGTAATCGAGGGCGGTGCGCAAGAAGGCGGCAGGCAGAGTCCAAAATAATCATCGACATCCGAGAGCGCATTCATATCCCACGCGTTACCAAGTTGCGCTGTCGCGAAGTCGTCGGCGCTTCCTTCGTCTGAAGGCAACGTGAAGGACATCGTAGGAGTGGCGTTGACCAGGTAGGCAGTCCCCGGCCTGGTAAACGCACCGGACGTGCCGGCCGCCCGCGCGAGTACTTGGTAGCTGCCGGGCGCCAGGGCCCCAGCGTAGAAGTTGTACCCGGCGCCGGAACCACTAACTAGGCATCCGGCCGAGTTGCCGTTAGCCGCGGAAGAAATGTTCTTCGCAAGGACTGTTTCGTTTCCGTTGGTGGTCGTGTCGGTGTCGAGGTAGAGATCGATGGCGCCGGAGAAACCGGTCCAGGTCGCCTTCCGGCAGAGGTTAGTGTCGATGTTGACCAGTCGAATCCAGTCGATCTGAATATTGAGTGTCGTGTTGTATGACGGATGAAATCGTAACGAGCGAATCAGGCCTCCCCACGAAATCGGGCCAGTCTGTTTTCCGAGCGCCTGGAGGTCGACAAGATAGGTTCGCCATCCAGCGGTCAGGTTGATGATGTTGCTGCTGCTATCGGTGAGGTCCCAGAGATTGTCGCGATTCCAGGTCAATACGCTCTGCGAAGGGCCGCTCATATTCACGCGAATCGCAAGGAACCTGTAGAAGTCCGCGTCGATGGGATAGTTGGCGCCGGTCTTTCCCAGCCGCGCGGCGTAGGGGTTCCCAGTCTCGAGCAGAAAGACGTTCGGGCTGACAGCCGTCGTTGCCGAGAAGATGCCGCTCGCGAACGAGACGTTGCTCAGTTCCGGTAAGGGGTTATCTGAGCCGTTCAGGAACCAGCCGAAATCCGTACGCTCGTTCATGTCCCAGGGGTCCTGGAACGTTCGAGCGGCGAAGTCCTCTGCCGACGCAACGCTGGCGGATCCGCCGAGGGTTACGGTCTGTGCGAGCAGATCGACGGAAGTACACAGAAATGCGCACACAAAGAGCGCCGGGGCCGCCAGGGAGTACTTCTTCATGAGTCCTCTATCCTGGTGTATGCAGGGTTCGATCCAAGCTGTGCCCACCGACATGGACAGGAGTTCTGCGCTGCTGTAGCCTGAAGCACGCGTTGTAATGCGGTACACGTTGATTACATTTCTTGCCTGTCCAGCGTGCTCTGGGCAGCTGGCGACGATTGTCGTCACGGAGCGGCAGGCAGCCATACCGGTCCGTCACAGGCTCCTGCCGAATGTGGTTGCTCCGGAGGGCGCCGTCGTCGCTCCGCTGAACCCCGCTTCCGCGAGGACGCCTCTCGGTGCCGTTCTGTCTCGACACGCCGCGAATCCCGCACCACCCGAGCGAGACTACGCGGTCGAGGTCGAGACAGGAATCCTGGCGTGCGTCTCGTGCGGGCGTTGGTTTCCCATTCGCGGTTTTCTACCGGAGCTGTTGCCCGACCATCTCCGCGATCGCGACGACGATCGGCGATTCTTCGACGAATGCGCGCGTCAGCTTCCCACGGAGCTCGTCGAGGCGCTTAGAGCGGCCGCCCCCAGTGCCGGGTCGACGGAACTCGATCGAGGCGAGGGCTACAAGCGCGCGGAGATCACGATTCGCAGCAAAGTAGACAATCCCTACTTTTTTTCGCCCGGCTATTCTTCTCCTTTCAACCCGCACGCGACTGAGCACACGCTCTACCTCATCAAGCTATTCGGCGCGGCGGTCCCGTTGTTGGAACTCAAAGTCGGCGATGTGTTGCTCGATAGCGGCTGCGGGTACTCCTGGACGACGGAATGGCTGTACAGGGCCGGCGTAGAGACAGTCGGTGTCGACATCTGCCGGACTTACCTCGAAATCGGGATCGAGCGCATGGGCGCCAACCGGCCGCATCTCGTGGTGGCCGACGTCGAGAACCTGCCGATTCGCGCCGCATCGATGGATGCCGTCCTGGCGTTCGAAAGCGCGCATCACATTCCCGATCGCAAGAAAGCCATGGCAGGATTCGGCCGTGTCCTCAAGCCGGCGGGCCGCATGGTCCTGGCCGAACCTGGAGCGACGCACGAACACGCGCAGGTCTCGGTGGATGTGATGAGCAAGTACGGGATCCTCGAGAAGGGCATGGAGCTCGAAGACGTGCGGGACTATGTCGCTGGCACCGAGATGGGAAAGCCGGAGCAGATATTTCTGCTGCGCGCGTCGGACCGCGAGATTGGGCGGACGATCGATCACGCATTCGTTCACACGCATTCCGCGGTCGAGGGTAACTTGTTTCGCATTTCCAAGACCGAAAGCCTGCTCGAGACCGTCAGCGCCGCCTGGCGCGAACCTCGCCGCGTCGTGTGGCCGAAGTTGAAGCGCTACGCCAAGACGGCGCTCGTCAGACTCGGTTTGGAATGACGCGCGTTCTTGTCGCGTTTGCGGCGGCTTTCGCCACTGTGGCGATTGTCACGCCGTTTCTGAAGCGGCTGGCCGTCAGGCTCCAACTCGTCGCCCGTCCAATCGAGCAGCGCTGGCATCGAGCGCCTGTGCCGCTCCTGGGCGGCGTCGCCATCTTTGCGGGCTTTGCATCTTCGGCCCTGATGACGGCCCGTTCGCCGTCTCTGACACCCGTCTTCGCGGGCAGCGCTGCGATGTTCGCCCTCGGCGCGGCTGACGACCTCTGGCGTTTCCGGCCTGGAACAAAATTCCTCCTGCAGATCGCCATCGCGTCGGCACTCGTCGCTGTGCTTCCGCGGCCAGTCTTGACAGGGTTTGTCGCCATCGACGCGCTGATCGCCATCACCTGGCTGGTCGGCATCACGAACGCTTTTAACCTGCTCGATAACGTCGACGGATTAGCCGCCGGTGTCGCGACGATCGCAGGCGGCTTCCTGGTGCTGACGCTGTGGCCTGTTGCGTCGGTTCCCGTGGTCTGCGCGCTGGCAGCGTTCGCAGGGGCGACGGCGGGTTTTCTCGTTTACAATTTTCATCCGGCTTCGATTTTCATGGGAGACAGCGGCAGCCTCTTTCTGGGATTCTTTCTGTCGGCCATTGGCCTGCTTGTCTTGCCGCTGCAGAGTTTCGGAGCCCCTTACGCCGCCGTTTCCGTATTGATTCTCCTGGTACCGATCTTCGATACGACGTTTGTCACGCTGACGCGTGTGATGGCCGGTCGCAGCCCGATCGCTGGAGGACGCGACCACACGTCGCACAGGTTGATCGCGCTCGGCATCAGCGAGCGCCGCGCGGTGGTCGTGCACTATGTCCTGACGGCGGTCGGCGGACTGATTGCGCTCGGGGTCCTCCACGCACGACCCGGCGGTGTCGGCATTGCCTTGGGATTGTTTGTCATAGTCCTGGCCGCCCTGGGCATTGTGTTGAGTCACGTTGAAGGCGCACACGGAGCCGGTGCGACCCAGGCGGAGCCCCTGATGCTGGCGGAAATCAGTTATCGAAATCGCGCTCTGGAACTCTTGCTGGACGCTGCGCTGGTGGGCCTGGCGTACTACGCGGCGTTTGCCGTGCGTTTCCAGGCCGAAGAGTTCCTGCATTTTCTGCCGTACTTTGCGGGCTCGCTGCCGTTTGTGCTCGTGTGCCAAATAGCCGGCCTCTGGGTCAGCGGCAAGTATCGGCAGGTGTGGCGGAGCTTCGGCGCTGCCGAAGTGACGACAATCCTCAAGGGTGTCGCTGCCGGCGTCACCGCATCTGTCATTCTCGTGTTGTACCTCTACCGCTTCGAGGGTTTTTCGAGATTGGTCTTCGCGATAGATACGGTCATCATCAGCGCCCTGCTCATCGGCAGTCGCGTAGCTGTGAGCCGGCTCGACTACCACCTGCGGCGCCAACGTGGCACCGATCGTCACGTGCTGATCTACGGCGCCGGGCGGCGTGGTGTGCTGCTCGTGCACGATCTCCAGGGGAACGGCCGCTTGAATCTCGTTCCTGTCGGATTTCTGGACGACGATGAGGCGAAGCGACGGCTGCGGATCGAGGGACTACGCGTGCTCGGAGCTTCGGAAGATCTTGCGGAGGTCCTGGGTAGACATCGCGTGAATGAGCTGCTGGTGAGCACGCAGCACATCGATCCGCAGCGCTTCGCAGCAGTGGAGGCCGTCTGTCGTGCGCGGAATGTAAGAGTGCGGCGCCTCAGATTCGATCTGGAAGATGCCTCGGCGAATTGAGCGCGGCTACGGGAGGATTGTGAGCGTAATGTTGGTGACCTGCCAATCCCAATGTCGGCTCACGGGGTTATACGCATAGGTTTCGAACCACACCACGCAGGTCCCGGCCGTCCCGGGAGCGGGTATGCCCTGCACGAGCGCCGTTCCATCCCCACGATCGACCAGCGTCAAACCGGGTGGGAGCAGAACTCCATGGTCAGGGTGATCAACCGGAAGGAGAGAAATCCACTGATTGATCACAGTTGCCGCTGGGTAGCCAGCCGTCGTGAGTGTAAAGCTGCCGAATGTTCCGACCCTGAACGGAGGAGGGTTTCCGCTCGTGAAGCTAGGATACTCGTGCACGGTGAGCGTGAACGGTTTGGTCGCCGGTTTCATGTTTCCGCTTGTTGCCGTCACCGTCAGAGGATAGACACCGCCCGTTCCGGATGCGGCGCGTCCGGTCAGAAGTAGCGATCCATTCCCTTGCTGGATCGTTTGAATGCCCGACGGAAGGGACCCGACTACCGAGAGGGAACCAGTACCCTGGAACATGAAGCTCTGCTGATTTCCCATCTCGAAAGTTCTCGCGGCATCGGTCGTGGTAATCCTCAGCCCTGCATACGAACCAACCCAGACGCCGCCGGTGAAGCTCGGGTCGTACCCGTAGTAGCTGCGCAGGTAGCTCAGATTTCTCCCGTCGAAGACGAGTACATGAGGTCCGCCGCCCGGACCCGCGCCAGTAATGATGTCTATCACGCCGTCAAGGTTCTCATCGCCGGCCGCAACGGAAACGCCGCCACGGAAGGCCGGATCGTAGGCGTAAAAGCTCGCTAGATAGCTGAGCGTGCGCCCGCTGCGGACGATGACGTGCGGACCGCCACCGGGTCCCGCACCTGTAATGATGTCTGCCAGTCCGTCCCGGTCGATATCGCCGGCCGCTACGAACACGCCCCCCCTGAACGCCGGATCGTACGCGTAGAAGCTGGCGAGGTAAGTGAGATACGGGCCACTGCGGACGGTGACGTGCGGCGCAGCCCCTGGTCCGGCTCCGGTGAGGATGTCGTCGAACCCGTCGCCGTTGACATCGCCGGAGGCGACAGTGACACCGCCACGGAACGACTGGTCGTAGGCGTAGAAGCTTGCTAGATAACTCAAGTCGACGCCGTTGAAGACCACCACGTGCGGGCCTCCGCCAGGACCGGCGCCGGCAATGATGTCGGTGACTCCGTCGCCATTGAAGTCGCCAGCCGCCACGAAAACGCCTCCGCGGAATGACGGATCGAATGCGTAAAAACTGGCGAGGAGGCGCCGGTCCCATGTGCCACTGAAGACCTTGATATGGGGGCCACCGCCCGGGCCGGCACCCGTGATGAGATCAAGTACACCGTCGCCATTGACGTCGCCTACTGCCACATGCACGCCACCAAGAAAATCGTAGCCGTATGCCCCGAAGTAGGAGCAGTAATCACAGGTAGAGCCCAGGGGACCGCCTACCAGAGGTGGACTTCCAGGTCCCGGGCCATACGCGAGCTGCGCGGTTGCAGGCGAAGAGATCGCGAGCGCGGCGATGACGACGAGCGCAGCCTTGCTTGCAATTGCCATCTTGCCTCTACGGAGCAATTGTGATCGTAATGGTCGCCCACGAACTTCCAACGTAAAACGGCACCAGGTAGGTGCCCACCTTGTCTGGAGTCGGCGTACCACTCAGGGTAGCCGTGCCGTCGCCACGGTCGACCAACGTCAGGCCGGTCTGCGACAGCGACGACAGCGGCGGAGACCACATACCTGGGACAAAGAAGGCTGGGCTGATTGTGGCAGGCCCAGGGTATGCTGCCGTCGTCATCGTAGCGCTGCCAAATGATCCGACGTGAAACGGTGGTGGATCTCCACTTGTGAAGTGTGGAGGTTCTAGTGCCGTCAGCCTGAAGTGTTGAATGACGGAGTGTGTGGGCCCGCTCGTGGCGGTAAACGTCAGCGGGTAAATCCCCCCAAATCCAGACGCGATGCATCCTGTGACCACCAACGACCCGTCTGGCTGCGGATCAGCCCGGAGGCCCGGTGGAAGTGTCTCAGTAAGTGAGACCGTCGGCCTGCCAGGACCCGAGGCCGCAACTCTGAAGCTGCTCAGCATCGAAGGGCAACCAGTGAATGTGATTAAGGATGCTTCATCGCTCGTCACGAAGTGGAGACCCGCGTACGCGCCGACCCAGACGCCAGCTGTCATCGTCGGAGCGTCGGCGAGGAAACTCGCCACGTAATATAAGTTGCTGCCGTCAAACGCGATCACGTGCGGTCCGCCGCCTGGTCCCGCGCCGGCGATGATATCCGGTGTACCGTCGCCATTGATGTCGCCTGCGGCGACAGAAACGCCGCCGCGAAAAGAGGGATCGTAGGCGTAGAAACTCGCGAGGTAGTTAAGCGTAAGAGCACTGCGGACGGTGACATGCGGCCCGCCGCCTGGTCCCGCACCGGTAATGATGTCGGCGTATCCATCCCGGTCGATGTCGCCGGCAGCTACGAACACGCCGCCCCGGAAGATCGGATCGTACGCGTAGAAGCTGGCGAGGTAGGTCAGGGAGGGCCCGCTGCGAACAGTTACGTGGGGCGCAGCGCCGGGGCCAGCGCCGGTGACGATGTCGTCGAACCCATCGCCGTTGACGTCGCCGGCCGCGACGCTCACACCGCCACGGAACATGGGGTCATACGCGAAAAAGCTGGCCAGATAACTGAGGTCCACACCATTGAAGACCACCACATGCGGCCCTCCACCCGGACCAGCGCCGGCAATGATGTCGGCGAAACCGTCGCCATTGAAATCGCCGGCCGCCACGAAGACGCCGCCGCGGAATGAGGAACCGAACGCGAAAAAACTTGCCAGCAAGCTTCGGTCTTTGCCGCTGAACACCTCAATATGGGGCCCACCCCCAGGGCCTGCGCCGGTAATTGTGTCCAGCACACCGTCGCCGTTCACGTCACCAAAAGCCACGTGCACGCCGCCTGAGAAGGAGGGGCCATACGGAAAGAACGGTGTGAGGTAAGTCCATCCTGCGTCTCGGTCGAACGGGAAGTTCTTGAGGGTGAAGCTAGCTTGTGACGGTCCACTGAGACCTTCCGTTGAGCCTAGCCCAACGATGAGTTGGGCCGCAGCGGCTGAAGGTACCAAGAGCACCGCGATGACGAGAGCCAGACTCGTCGCGAAACGGGTGAGGGGAGAGCGGGTCGGCATTCCTACCCTGCGCTATCATAGCCCCCAGTTTGCCTCGGATGACGCGTTCCATTTCGTAACACCGTGCCGGCCCCTCGCCAACCTCTGATTGAGCAACCTGCCTCGCGGCTAACAGCCCTCGTGGGCGACGCCGCGCTGGCGGTTGTGTGCTATTTCGCCGCCTATGCCCTTCGGTTTGATTCACACGATCTGGCGCGATTTCTTCCCGGCGCCGTTCGCACGCTGCCGTTCATCGCAGGCGCACAGATTGCCGGACTTCTCGTCTTCCGCGCATACACGTTCAGGCAGGGACGCAGATGGCTGCCGCGCCTTCTCGGTGGCGTGTTCGCCGGGACGGCCGTGGGAACGTTGTTGGTGTGGCAGGTCCACGGGTTTCAGGGCGTCTCGCGCATCTCCTTCGCCCTCGACGCGGTTCTGCTCGCGCTCGCGGCCTTTGGGTGGCGGGCGGTCGTTGGCCTTTCGCGGCTGGCGCGCGCTGCGCGCGACGAGCGCGTGTCGGGCGACGACATCGAAGATCGAACCGCGCCTCCCAGCGTCAGCGCGGGGCTGCTCGGGATCGTGCGCTACCGGGAGCTTCTGCGGAATCTCGTGCTCCGTGACACGAAGCTGAAATACCGCGGCTCGGTCTTCGGGTTCTTCTGGTCGCTCGCCAATCCGTTGTTGCTCGTGTTCACGTACACGATCGCTTTCCGCTACATTCTTCGGACGACGACAGAGGGCTTTGTCTTCAACCTCTTGTTGGGATTGCTGAACTGGACGTTCTTTTCCAATTCCGCGATGATGTCGACCGGATCGGTGGTGGGCGCGGCGTCGTTGATTAAGAGCGTCGCGTTTCCACGCGCGATCCTGCCGGTGGCGACTGTGCTCTTCAACCTGGTGCAATTCCTGCTCACCATCGCCGTCTTCCTTCCGATCGCGTTGCTGATATTCGGCATTGCCCCAACGCCCGCCGTGCTGTTCTTTCCGGCACTCCTGGTGCTCCAGATTCTTTTCACGACTGGTGTGGCGTTTGCGCTCGCGACGCTGACGTCGTTCTTCCGTGATGTCAGGCACATTCTGGAGATAGGGCTCGGCATCCTGTTCTGGACTACGCCGATTATCTACTCCTACGACAACCTGCCAGAGCGCCTTCGACTCCCCATCCTTCTGAGCCCGATGTCGTCGTTCATCGTGGGGTATCAGCAGATTTTTCATTATGGGCACGGCCCCGATCTTGCCGTCTGGCTCGCAGCCGGCAGCTATGCGGCAGGCATGTTCGTGCTGGGCGCTTCGCTGTTCGTCAACACCGAGGATCAGCTGGCGGAGCAGGTGTGATGTCGAGCGTGATCGAATCACGGGAGCTGTCGAAGCGGTTCCTGCTGAGGCACAACCGGTCGGGATCGATCAAAGAGCGATTTCTCGGCGCAATTCACACCTCCCACCGTGAGCGGACCGAGGAATTCTGGGCGCTGCGGGATGTCACGCTCTCCATAAAGTCAGGCGAAGCTGTCGGCATCATCGGACGGAACGGTTCCGGCAAGAGCACGTTTCTCCGGCTGGTGGCTGGTATTCACCGGCCGACCGAGGGCTGGCTTGGCGTCCGTCGCGGCTCCCGCATCGGCACGATGATCGAGCTCGGCATCGGCTTCCATCCAGAGCTGACAGGGACAGAAAATCTGTTTCTGAGCGCCTCGGTGCACGGCTTGACGCGGAACCAGATCGAAGGCCTCTACGAACGCATCGTCGCGTACGCTGGACTCGCGGCGTTCATGGACGTGGCGATGAAGAACTACTCGTCCGGCATGACGGTCCGGCTTGCGTTCGCGCTGGCGGCGAATCTGGATCCAGACATGCTGTTACTCGACGAAGTGTTCGCCGTCGGCGATGTGGCGTTTCAACAGCAATGCATCCAGACCATGCAGCAGTTTCGGGCAGATGGGAAGACGATCCTGTTCGTGTCGCATTCAGCTCCGGCGATTCGGAGCATCTGCGACAGAGTGTGCCTTCTCGACCATGGGCGATTGCTGTTCGACGGGCCCGTCGCGCGAGGGTTGCAGGAATACGAACGGGTGACGGCCAGCAATGCCGCGGCGCCAGCACAGCTGGAGTCGTCGCAGGAGCACGACGGCGGGTGGCATCGAGTTGTCCCTGGTGGAAAGTGGTCCGAAGGAGGCGAGTGGGCGTTTGAACTCCTCCGTCGCGAGGGACTGCAGCCGAGTGATGTTGTCCTCGATGTCGGCTGCGGAGGGTTGAGCACCGGGCGACACCTCTTGAAGTTCCTCGACGAGCTTCATTATTGGGGCTTCGACACCAACCACGCACTGGTTCTCGCCGGCGTCACGCTGGAGCTGCCCCGGTTGGGTGTGTCCGCCAACCGGGGGTCGTTCCTATTCAATCAGGAATTCGATCTCTCGAGTAGCCCAGAGGGACTGCGATTCGCGATCTCGGAGGGGTTCTTCTCGCGCCTGCCGCTGAACCGCATCGCGCGCTGCATTGCGTCTGTGACGCGGCGGCTTGCGCCGGGCGGCCGCTTTTATGCGACGTGGCTCGAAAACCCCGATCCACGCGGGTTCGATCCGATCGACCGGGGATCGTTCACGACGTTTCCGGACGCAGAGCCCTACCACTATCCCTTCGCGATGTTGGCGAGCATCTGTGATGCCATGGGCGCACGCGCCGAACGTGTTGCGACCGACCCCGCGCATCCGCGCGGAGAGTCGCTGATGATCATTACGCCTGGCCGATGACGGACTCGCGGATCGAAGATCTGCGGACAGAACTCACCCGCGCGATCGCCGAGCGTCAGGCCCTGGACAAGGACTCGAGCGACGGCGCCGGGGAAATCAGAGTCCTCCTCGATCGGCAGATCGAACTGCTGAGCGATACGCTCGAGGCTCGGACGGCGCTCACCCGCATTCAGACCAGCCTGGCCTGGCGAGCGCTCGACGTGCTCCGGCACCAGAGGCTCGCGCTTCGCCGCGCGAAGATGCGGTTGCGCGGAGTGCGGAAGCCAGCGCGAGTACGGACGTCCATTCCGGCGTACGTCACCGACGCGCCTCTCGGAGTGAATGTTGCCGGCTACCTGAATACCGAAAGCGGCATGGGCGAGGCTGCGCGGCTCAGTATCCGGTCTCTGGAGGCAGCAGATATCCCTGTGGCCCTCAACAACGTGCCATCGCGATTGCGAATGCTGGATGGCACATACGCCGCGTTCACGGACGCAAATCCGCATCCTTTCAATCTCGTGCACCTGAACGCCGACAACATGGAATGGTTTGCGCAGGCGCGAGGCCGTGACTATTTCCGCGATCGCTACACGATCGGCTACTGGTTCTGGGAACTCGCGCAGTTCCGGTCTGACTGGATGCCGGCCTTCGCGTTTGTCGATGAGGTGTGGGTGCCAAGCGAGTTTGGCCGGGCGGCATTGGCCGAGCGCTCGCCGGTGCCCGTCACGTGCGTGCCGCTGCCCGTGGTCGCCCCGCACTTGCAGTCGCCTCGACGTGCGCAGTTCGATCTTCCAAATGATGCTCTTGTGTTTCTGTTCACGTTCGACGTTTCGAGTCAGATCGAACGAAAGAACCCCCTGGGAACGATCGCGGCATTTCGAGGTGCGTTCGGCGCGAGGCAGGACGTGGTGCTCGTGCTGAAGTTCACCAACGCTGAATACGATCCATCCGGCGTCCGTCATCTCTATCGCGCCGTGGAGGGAATCAACGCGGTCATGCTCGAAGGGTATATGGCTCGAGAAGAGCTTGCGGAGCTGGTGGCCGTCGCGGACTGCTATGTGTCGCTGCATCGTTCAGAAGGGTTTGGGCTGGGGATTGCCGAAGCGATGGCGATTGGCAAACCTGTCATCGCGACGAACTACTCCGGGCCGGCAGATTTCATGACTGCGGCAAACAGCTATCCCGTCAACTATCGGATGGCGCCCATCCCCCGCGACTACGGTCCGTATCTGGAGGGATTTTCATGGGCGGAACCTGATCTCGAGCACGCGAGCCTGCTGATGCGTCAAGTGGCAGACGATCGTGGCGAAGCGTCTGCTCGCGGACGTCAGGCCGCGAACGACATGGCCGAATGGCGCGCCCCCGCCCGAACCGGCGCGCGCGTCCGTGCCCGCCTGGAGGAAATTCGACAGTGACGTCGTCCGCCAGGACCGAGCGGCAGATCAGGGCGACGCTGGCGCGGTTGGAAGGCGAGAACCGCGCCGTCCGCGAAGAACTGGATCTCGTGCTTGGTTCAAAAGCACGTCGCCTGATCCTGATGGCCCTGCATCCTCTGTGGACCCTTCGCGGCGCCGTCTCGTGGCTGATCGCGCGGACACCCCTTGTTGCTGCCACGGAACTGTGGCGCGACTTCCGCGACCACCGCATTGCATTCAGCTCTCTCGCCAGCGCTCCCGATGAAGGCGGGGCGGTCACGCAATGGAATCCGGCACTCGGCATTACCGCGGAGGTGCATGAAGGACTGCTGTGTCTTGGCGCATCCACTTTCACTTTCCGGACAGCCGTTGGCCGGGGCGCGCGGCTGCATGCGCACTGTGCGATGCTGCCGGGCGAGTGGGATGCCGGCGATCACGCGCTCGAGTTCCGCGCAAACGTCCAGGTTGGATCCTCCAGTGAAACAACCGCATCGCGTTTGATTCGTCCATCAGTTCGCTGGAGCGATCGACGCTGGCGCAAACTGACCGTCGCCATGCCAGATTCGGTCGAAGGCCAGGCTGTCATAGTCCTGGAGACGCGCGCAGCGCCGGAAGCCGGGCGAGCCGTGGCTGCGGCGTGGGGCGACCTCACTCTCGCCTGGCCGAGGAGTTTCGCCGAGCGCAAGGCACTCGCTCTTGGGGCGGTCCGTCGTCTTCAAGAGTGGGGAGTGCGCGGCGCGATTGCGTACGCGCGCGGTCGGCGGCGCGTCGACGATCAAGCAGCGGCCTATACGCGCTGGGTCAGCCAGCGCCAGCTCGATGGGCCGGCACTCGAGGCCGTTCGTGCCGCCGTCGATGCACTGCCGTACCGGCCGCTCATCAGCGTCATCACACCCGTTCATAACACGACCCCTCGCGCCTTGACCGCGTGCCTGGAATCTGTGCGCGCGCAGGCCTATGGCAACTGGCAGTTGTGCATAGCCGATGATGGCTCGACGCAGACGGACACAAAGAGCGTTCTTCAGCAGCATGCCGCGGATCCGCGCGTGCGCCTGATCACGCTGGAGACCAGCCAGCACGTATCGGCCGCGTCAAATGCCGCCCTGTCTCTCGCCACCGGCGAGTTTGTCGTCCTTCTCGATCACGATGACGTGCTCGCGCCGGAGGCGCTGGCAGAAGTGGTCCGGTTCCTCAACGCGATCCCCGACGCCGATGTGATCTACTCGGACGAAGACAAGCTCGACGAGGCCGGTGCACGGTGCGATCCGTACTTCAAGCCTGACTGGTCACCCGAGCTTTTCCTTAGCTACATGTATACCTGCCACCTGATGGTGGTACGGCGTCAGCTCATGGAGGACATCGGCGGGTTTCGCCGCGAATTTGACGGGGCTCAGGACTACGACCTGCTGCTGCGCCTGATGGAAAAGACCGCCCGCATTCATCACCTTCCTCGCATCCTCTATCACTGGCGAAAAAGCGCGACGTCCACCGCATCTGCGGGTGCCGCCAAGCCCTGGGCGCTCGATGCGGGCCGGCGCGCGCTCGAAGACTACGGGCGCCGGACGGGGTTGGGTAGCGAGGTCCTACCCGGGCCTCATCCAGGTATGTACCGTCTGCGCCGAACGATTCAAGGTGCGCCGCTCGTGTCGATTGTGATTCCTACAACCGGCCGGCCGCACGAGAAGCGCGGCGATTTGCTGGCTCAGTGCCTGCGGAGCCTGGAGAAAACGTCCTGGCGTCATCTCGAGGTGATTCTGGCAACCGATACCGAAGCGATAAGCGACGCCTCACAAGCGGCGCTCGACAAGTTGCCGCACAGCGTTTTCAAGTATCCGTCTCGACCGACGTTTAATTTCTCGCACAAGGTGAACGAGGCAGTGCGGCAGTCTCGTGGAAAGCACGTCGTGTTGTTCAACGACGATCTCGAAGTGAGATCGAGTGAGTGGCTGACGGCGATGCTCGAGCATTCCCAGGACCGGGAGATTGGTGCCGTCGGGGCCAGGTTGCTGTATCCCGACGGCCGGCTGCAGCATGTCGGGATGCTGATCGGCGTTTGTGGCCTTGCATCTCATGCGTTTCACCGGTACCCGGGCGGCTCCAGCGGCTACGCAGGAAGCGCGGTGGTCGCGCGAAACTGCTCGGCCGTTACTGCTGCGTGCCTGATGACCCGGCGGGCCGTCTTCGACGAGCTTGGCGGGTTCGATGAAGAGCTTCCAGTCGATTTCAACGACGTGGACTTCTGCCTCCGGCTCCGCGCCGCCGGATACCGAATTGTGTACACGCCATCCGCCGAGCTCGTCCACCATGAATCGGCGAGCTTCGGGCGTCGAACGCAGAGTGCGGCGGAACTGGCCCTCATGCGCCAGCGATGGGGCGCCGCGCTCGAGCGCGACCCCTACTACAACCCCAACCTTTCGAAGCTGTTCAGCGATTACCGCCTGCAGGTCTGAGTGTCGACTACCAGCATCAGTTGCGCGATCTGCGGCGGCACACGAACGCGCAGGCTCTATACAAAATCGGGATACGACATCGCGCGGTGTGTCCGCTGCGGGCTTGTATACGCGAACCCGCGCGCGCCGCGCGACATTATTCTCGGGCGCTACAGCCGGGACTATTTCTGGAACGAGTATCTGCCCGCGCTCGGCATCCAGGATGGGACGTTCGATCTGAAGTGGTTCGACACACGCTATGCACCCCTTCTTGGGCTGCTCGGCCCTGCGGCCGGTCGCCGGCTGCTCGAGGTCGGCAGCGGCGCCGGGTTCTTTCTGAAGAGCGCCGAGCGGGCCGGCTGGTCCGTTACCGGCATTGAGCTTTCTGAAGAGGCGTCGCGATTCGGCCGGGAGCGGCTGGGACTCGATATTCGAGGCGAGAGGGCCGAGGCGGCGAGCGTTGGCGCCGCAAGCGTCGATGCGGCGGTGATGTTCGACACCATCGAGCATCTCTTCGATCCACGCGCTGTATTGACGTCGGTTGCCAGCGCGCTTGTGCCAGGCGGACAGCTTCTTATCAGCACGCCCAATTTTCGGGCGCTAAGCCGGCTTCTGCTCGGTTCGCCGTGGGCAGTCCTGAGCCCGCTTGAACACATGTACTACTTCGAAGAGAAATCGCTGAACCAGCTTCTCGGGGCATCGGGTTTTGTTGACGTGACGTTTATACGAAGACACGAGTCGTGGATTCCCCAGGAAACCATGAACTTTGTCCACACTCACGAGCCGTACGGGCTGAGGGCACGACTTGCCGCCCTCCTTGGACGTGTCGGTGGCTCACCGCTGGCGCACGCGGTACAGCGCGCCGGACGTCAGGACATCCTTCTGTGTCTGGCGAGGCGAGGGTAGAATACGTTTACGTTGCTGCCACGACGACTGAAAGGTCTCGGTCGCTACTTGCGCGATGGGTTATCCCACCGAGACCTCCCCGTGGCCACCCCAGCTGCTCCATCGATTCCGCAGCTGCAAGTACCTGACGTGACTCCGCCGGTCGAGCACAAAGCCAGCGCCGAGACCCAGATCTTGCTGCGCCTTCAGTACCGGGAGCTCGCGCTGCGCGGGACCCACCTCCCGGATTTCTCGGATGTCGAGTTTCGCTACCGTTCGCAGAATGGAGAGGACGGCATCCTCCTCTATATTTTCTCGCTCATTGGTACCACCAATCGCCGCGTTGTGGAGATCTGCGCCGGGGACGGGCTGGAGTGCAACGCCGCCAACCTCATCATCAACCACGGCTGGCAGGGATTGCTCATCGACGGTGATCCCGAGCAGGTGGCTCGCGGGCGACGCTTCTACGCCACATGTCGGAGCACTGCAATCTCTCCGCCGACGCTCAAAGATGCCTGGATAACCAGAGAGAATGTCAACAGCGTGGTGACGGATGCCGGATTTGGCGGGCAGATCGATCTGCTTTCGCTCGATATCGATGGCAACGACTATTGGGTATGGAAGGCGCTCACCTCTGTAGAACCGCGCGTCGTGGTGCTCGAGTTCAATGCGGCATGTGGCCCGGAGAGGCCTGTGGCGATGTCCTATCAAGAGGGATATCGATTGGACGTCACCAAGCGCCCGTACCGCTGTGGAGCATCTCTGGCTGCCTTTGTTGGATTGGCGAAAGCGAGGGGGTATCGACTCGTCGGCCTGCAATCCCTGGGATTCAATGCATTCTTTGTTCGCAATCCCGTTGGGGAAAACCTCCTGCCGGAGTATTCTGCTCAGGAGTGCTTTGCGAGAAACGAGCGGTTGAAGACGTGGCAGCCGGCCTGGCTCGATTCCATACTGTCAGGAGCGGAACCGTGGGAAGACGTCTAGTGCCAACGAAGAAGCACGAGGCCTAGAGATGCGAGTGTTGACCATTTTCGTGCGCAACGGCACTGAAAAGTACAACGGGGCAGAGCAGGATCTTGCGGATCTCTTCCAGCGCCAGTTGCCAGGGATCGAACATGACACGGTGGTCGTGGACACCGCACGGCCGAAGTACGAAATCGAGCAGCGCCAGCAGTACACCCTGATCGGCGGCGATAACTCCTCGTGGGAGTTCTCCGGATTCGACTCTGGGCTGTCCCATGTCGGTGACGACGTCTGGAGCTACGACCTGGTCAATCTCACGACGTCTGCATTTCACCAGCTCTACACCGGGTACCTCGATCGGTTCCGGCCCGAGGTCCTCAAGGCGATCGTGGGCCATTCCGTTTGTCTCGGTCATATCGACTGCTACAGCGAAGCTATCGAAGTGTGCGGGTGTACGAGCCAGCATTGGGTCAGGACTTCGTGCATGTTCGTCCCGCCGGCGGAGTTGAAGATTCTTGGGACGCTGGTCTCGGCGGGCGAGCGCGATCGGTGGTTCAGCGGCGACGCCGCCGAGCCTTTCCTGGCGGAGGCGCCGCTCTCTGTGAACTACCGCAGATTGATTACAGACTGGCTCACGGGTCAGGATATCGGCCAGGGTGTCGCCTGGCATTCCCGCATCGGTCTCGAAGAGGCGAACCTTCGACTGTTCGAGCAGAAGGCGACGGCGATCTTGAACGAGCACCTCTTCGGTCTGCGGCTTCGGGCGGGCGGTTGCCGGACGATAGACGTGACCTGGTTATCGGGCCTCCTGGCTGGACGGCAGACGGCAGAGCCCGATTGGGACACTCCGTGGTGGCGGCAGCTTGCCGATCGAGATCGCGACGCGCTCCGCGTCCAAACGGCCGTTCGGGCTGCGTCGTAGAGAACTCGAACTCGTGCAGATCACGCTCGACTATCCAATTACGCCTCGGCCCCGGTGGGGGCACGGACAGCCGCCGCATCGGCGCCTCTACGGGATTCTCGATCGCGGCCGCGAGCGCTATCGACAGCATCTTCGCCACATTGCGGCCCTCGCTCCTCGACTGCGTGCGATTGCCGTGCCGCCATCCCTGGAAGATCCTCTCGCGCCGGCCTGGGCAAATCCCTGGTTCTCTGGCCTGGATCTGGCTGCCCTGTACATGTTCGTCAGTCAACATCGGCCTTCGAAATACATGGAAATCGGGTCGGGCTGGACGACGAAGATCGCCCGGCGGGCGGCTCGTGACAGCGGGGCAGCGCTGCATATCACGTCTATCGACCCGCAGCCTCGCGCCGAGATCGATCAACTCTGCGACGTGGTGGTCCGCAGGGCTGCAGAGGAGATGGACGTTGCGCTGCCCAGTCAACTCGGTGCCGGCGACATCCTCTTTCTGGATGGCTCGCATCGCGTCTTTACCAATTCAGACTGCGTGGCTTTTTTTCTCGAGATTCTTCCGGAGCTCAAACCGGGCGTATTGGTCCATGTCCATGATATTTTCCTGCCCTACGATTACCCGCCCGAATGGAACGATCGGTACTATTCCGAGCAGTATCTGCTTGCCGCGTGGCTGATTGCCGAGGGGACGCGTCTTCGCGTCGAGTTGCCGAACATGTTCATCAGTGAGGATTCCGATCTTCGCGACGAGCTGGGATCGCTGTGGAGCGGTGAGCTCGCCGGCGTCCAACGGCACGGCGGCTCCTTCTGGCTGAGCGTCACCGAGTAGCCAGATGGGCAATCCGCTGTCGGCCGTTCTCGCCGAGATCATTCACGCGGCCCCTTCCCTGCATCGAGCCGGAACGTTTTCGAGCAGGGCGCTTGAAGCGATCTTCGAGCACGCGTCACAACGCACTATTTCGCACTCCGCCGAAACAGGGTCCGGAGCAAGCACGCTCCTTTTCTCGCACCTCAGCGACCATCACCTTGTGTTCGCGGTCGATGACGGGACGGAAAGTATTCGCGCAGTTCGAACCTCTCGTCTGTTACGGCCCGGTGTTGTGACGTTCATCGAGGGGCCCACGCAGCTCACGCTCCCCGTTCATCGATTCGATGCCAGCCTGCAGTTGGTGTTGATCGATGGTCCCCACGGGTATCCCTTTCCGGATCTCGAGTACTACTACTTCTATCAGCGCCTGGATGAGGATGGATTGCTCATTGTTGACGACATCCAAATCAGGAGCGTCAACAACCTCTATGAGTTCCTGCGTGCTGACGACATGTTTCGACTGATGGAGGTCGTCGAAAACACAGCTTTTTTCCGGCGAACGGCGGCACCGACGTTTTCCCCGGTCGGCGACGGGTGGTGGACTCAGGGCTACAATCGCCGCGATTTCGAGACCACGACCGTCGAGCCCGGGGAGACGGAGACTTTGGAGCGCCTCGTGTCGCCAACCCCATTCTTTCTCGACTACCTCGGGTCAGTGCAGGATCCTGCCAGAAGCGCTGCGGTCGAAGTCCCTGCCTCCGAACCGCTTGTGGTCGCCGGCTGGGCGATCGACGAGCGAAGCCGGCATCCCGCCGCATGGATAGAGATTGTGCTGGACGGAATTCCCTACCGGACAGAGGCGCGGGTCCCCAGAAGCGACGTTGCGGCCGCGCACGGGAATATTCAGTATCTCCGATGCGGCTTCCTCGCTTCACTGCCTGCGGACCGTCTTTCGCCAGGCAGCCATGCAGTCAAGCTGCGAATAGTTCTCAAGGGCGGCCACACTTACTATCAGACTCCGGAGGTTTCGTTTACAGCGCGGTGAGCCGGGTTATTTTTGCCCGGTCGTGTTCTTTTTTTCCCACTTGACGCATGGAAGTGGTGATAATCCACACGCAACTTTGTAATGTCGCGGCCAGTTCTTTCCACTTGTTTCCCGTTTCATTTTTGAACTGGAACCTAAAGTCAGTGAGGACAGCACTTAGGGCTCTAGACTGCCCGGCATAGCCATTGCTTCGACCCGCATGGGTTTGCATCACGAGGAGGCATGATGGCGGTTTCTCAGGCGCGTCGGTATCTGGTTGGGGGGCTCTTGTGGCTTGCGGCGGCGGCGCCTGTCAGTGCGGCGACCGTGACCCTCGCCTGGGATCCGAATCCAGAGACGAGCGTTAACAACTATAACGTCTTCGTCAGCACGCAGCCAGGTGGGTTCGGTGCCGGTACTCCAGTGGGCAATCGGACGGCCTGGACCTTCACGGGCCTGCAAAATAACGTTCAATATTATTTTGCCGTTCAGGCTCAGAGCCCTTCGGGTCTTAGTCCCCTCTCACAGATTGGGTATGCGACGCCTTCGCCGATTCCGGCAGGTAGCGATGCGAGTCGCGGCGACTTCAACGGCGACGGCCGGTTCGACCTGGTCTGGAAAAACCAGTCAACGGGCCAGCTTCTCACTTGGAACATGAATGGCGGCACGATGGTTTCGGGGCGATTCATGACACCCTCTTCCGTTGCCGCGGGCTGGGATCTTGGTGGCAGCGGCGATTTCAATTACGACGGAAAACCCGACCTGATTTGGCACAACACCACGACTGGGGACGTCGTGTACTGGCTGATGGACGGTGCATACAACTACAGCGCCGGATTTCTTCCGGGTCCGGTCAATCCAATATGGCGCATCGCGTCAATCCGTGACATGGACCTCGACGGGAATCCCGACATCTGGTGGCGGAACATGAGCACAGGCGACATGATCGTCTGGTACTTCAACGGCGTTACGTTCCTCAGGTCCGCGGTGCCCAATCCGGGACGTATTGCCGATATGAATTGGAAGTTGCGCGGTACGGCCGATTTCACTGGAGATGGACGCCCCGATGCGCTCTGGCAGCACCTCTTGACCGGCGAACTCCGCGTATGGGAACTCAACGGAGCGGACGGGGTCAGCGCTGTGAATTCGACGCTTGTGACCCCGGTGGCGCCGGCTTGGAAGGCGGTGGCGCTGGGCGACGCCGACCTCGACGGTCGTCCGGACATCTACTGGCAAAACGACACCACCGGCGACCTCGTCTGGTGGAAGATGAATGGCACAGCGATTGTTAGTGGCGCCTATCTGAGCGTCCCAACGGTTGACCCGAATTGGAAGATCGTGGGTCCCAAGTAAGCAACTTCAGGGTGTTGCGAGGGCCTTTCATGGCCCTCGCAGCTGTTCGCCGTCAGTTCCGTTCCGCCCTTCCGCGAAGCGATTGCCGTTCTCTTCAGTAAAGTTGCGCTAGAATTCGCTTCAAGCCCCCGCGAATCGCCGTGACCCATCCGAGTGAATAAGGACCTGCCCGGCGTCGAACGCGACGTGACCCGCGAGGGCCGCGACCTATCCCGGTATCTCTACCGGCCGATCGTTCTTCAAGAGCCAGATCGTCTCGTCAGTCCTGCCTCCTGGCTGGAGCATGTCCCATTCGCGTTCTGGATGGTGGATGCGCTGCGTCCCGTCTCTTTTGTCGAGCTTGGCACGCACTCCGGCAACAGCTACTCCGCATTCGCCCAGGCTGTGAGCACCCTGGGGCTTCCGACGGCTTGTTATGCGGTCGATACGTGGAAAGGCGATCCGCACAGCGGATCCTATAGCGAGGATGTTTTCAGCGAGTGGCGGGATTATCACGATCGTCACTTCTCGTCTTTTTCCACGCTGATCCGCACGACCTTTTCCGACGCCGTTCATCGGTTTGCAGACGGAAGCATCGACCTGCTGCACCTCGATGGGTACCACACCCTCCACGCTATTCAACAGGACATCCCGTTGTGGCTCCCGAAGATGAGCGATCGCGGCGTCCTGCTGCTGCACGACATCAACGTCCGCGAGGGAGACTTTGGCGCGTGGCAATTCTGGCGGCAGATCGAAAATACCTACCCGTCTTTTGCGTTTCTCCACGGCCACGGGCTCGGCATTCTTGGCGTCGGGCGGGATGTCCCGGAGGCCGTTCAGTGGTTGCTGAGTCGCGCGCGAGTGTCGCCCGATGAACTTAGTGAGATCCGGCTCTATTTCTCGCGGCTTGGCCGCCGCCTGAGCCTTCAGCACGAATGTGGGCGCTACGAGAAGGAGACACAGAAGCTGCGGTCGCGCTTACTGGCTCGCGGCGTCGCCATGCCGGCGTTCGAGGCAGATCAGTCAGCCCAGCGAGTTCGAAGCGGTCACGAGCTGCTGGCGCTCGAGTCGGTCCTGAAGAATGCGTGCGAGGAGCGCGATCAAACGATTCGGGAGCTGGACGCTGAGGCCAGAGCGTTGGCAAGTCAGCTCGAGGCCGCACGGACACAACTACAGGACAACCGGTCGGCGTTCCAGCGCGGCGCAGCAAGTGTCTGGTCGCGTCTTCGCGCGGTTCGGCACTCGCGAATTGGGCATGCCGCCGGTGTTCTTCGGACGATACCCTCGATCGTAGCCATGACGATGGGGCGCGGCTGGCGCGCCGCACTGCCGGCAGTGCGACAGTTTGCGTACCATCCGAGAAGGCTTCAGGAAGCCTCGGTCGCGGCTCGCAGCGGTCTCTTCGATGAGGAGCACTACCTCGCGGAGAGCCCCGACCTCCGCAGCGCCAACGTTCACCCCTTGATCCACTACGTGCTCTGGGGCGTAACCGAAGGACGCCGCCCGAACCTTTTGTTCGATCCCTTGTACTACCTGGGACAGTACCCCGACGTTGCGCGGGCCGGCTACGAACCGCTCAGTCATTTCGCGCTGCGTGGGGGTGCCGAACAGAGGAACCCCGGTCCACACTTCGAAAGCAAGTACTACCTTGCAATGAATCCCGATGTCCGGAAGAGCGGTGAGAATCCTCTCCGGCACTTCTTGAAGCAGGGCTGGCAGGAGGGCCGAAGCCCGTCGCCGTCATTCGACTTTGCCGGATACGTCGCACGGTACGAGGATGTCCGGTCGTCGGGGCTCGACCCGCTCGCGCACTACCTGAACATCGGTCTCGGCGAGGGCAGGGACGCGCGACCCCTCACGGAGGCGTCGCTGCCGGCGCTGCCGCGCGTGCGCGTGGCCAGCCGGTCGATCTCCATCCGGCCTCGTGATCGGTCGCCGGAACCTCTCGTATTGTGCCTGACGCACGTCTGCCCGTGGCCGCCGTACGCGGGCAATTCTTACCGTATTTTCCGGATGCTTCAGTGGCTCCGCAAGAGCGGCTTTCGCGTCCTTCCAGTCATCGTGCCATTGGAGGGGGAAACTCCGGATGCGGAATCGATCCGCAGGGTCGAGGAGCTGTTTTCGAACGTGGTGGTCGTCGATCGGGGAGGGCAGGTTCGGTATGCGCTTTCCGGCCTGCCTGATGTGCTCGCGTCGCTGAACGGAGAGCACACCCCGCGCTACTCCACGTTGCTGGGCGAGGAAGCACGAATTACGCCGCGCGAGCGTGAATTGCTCACGATCGATCGAACCTATTGCCCCGATGCCGCAATCGCTGCCGTCCTCAGGCTGCATTCGGTGCTGGGCCCCTACGTGTTCCTGGCGGAGTATGTCTGGATGACGCGAGTACTGCCGTTGATCGACGGCCGTGCCGTCAAGGTGATTGACACCCACGACGTCTTTTCAACGAAGGCAGACAAGGTTCTTCGTTTTGGGATTCAGGACCTCTGGCTGAGCGAGCAGGAAGAGGCGAAGAGGCTCGTCCTGGCAGACCTGGTTGTTGCTATTCAGGAGGACGAGCATCGCCTTCTGCAGCAGCTCGTGCCCGAGCGGCCGGTTCTGACGGCGGGCATCGACTGCGATGTCGTGGGCGTTCCTCAGTTGCCCGAGGCGCGCCGTATCCTTTACGTTGCGTCCGGCAACCCCATGAATGCGCGCGGCCTGCGCGACTTCCTGCGCTTTGCGTGGCCCACGATACTCGAACAGGTACCGGATGCTCAGTTGCTTGTCGCGGGCGCGGTATCTCGGACTCTGAAAGAGAAACTGCCTGGCGTCACGTCGCTTGGCATGGTGGAGGACCTCGACGAGCTTTACAAGAGCGTTCGCGTCGTGATCAATCCCGCACTGGCAGGCACAGGCGGGAAGATCAAGACGGTCGAAGCTCTGGGACACCTGCGGCCGATAGTCACGTTTCCAACAGGCGTCGAGGGTTTGCCTGGCGAGCTGAAGAAGCTCTGCGATGTCGTTCAGGATTGGTACGAGTTTGGTCCGCGCGTCATCCTTCGACTGTCGGATGAGTGTACGAGCGCGTTCTCGCCTCTCGAATGCGAGCGCATCAGGCGAGCCACATCGGCGCAGATGGTGTACGCTGACCTGTCGGCGCATTTTCTCGATCTCCTGCGTCAGCGCCACTGGGCTGCGAGCAGGAATATGCCGGCCGCCAGAACCTAGTGGACGATCTCTTTAAGCAGCCGCTCGACGTCTTCATCGACCTCACCGCCGGTGAACTGTGCCCGCTTCCCGAGCGTTTCACGGTGCGCGCTCGCAGGGTCACATGCGTGACCCATCCCAACCACCTGGCCACGCTTGCTCCGATGGTGGCGTCGCTCGGATGGACTCTGCTGGATCCGGAGTCGGCCGTTGCCGCCTGCACTGATGCGATGTCCCGAGCAGCCGCCGATCGCGCGCTGTTCCTGCTGCTGAGCGGGCCGGTCCTGGCTTCCGACGAAGCACTGTCGGCCATGCGTCACTGTCTCGATCTCGATCCGATGTTCGGGTGTGCTGCGGCGAGGATTCGCTGCGAGCGAGGGTGTTGTTTCCGAAGGCCTTCGCAGAATGGCCTTGCTGCCGGATACTGGATTCCGCGACGCGCATTGGCGGAAGTGCCCGAGATGGAAGTCGGTCTCGAGCTGTTCGACGCGAGTCTCCTGCTGCGGCCCGAGATCGTGGCAGAATTTGGTCCGCTTGATGGGCAGTTCTCCAGCCTGCCTGGTGCAGTGCTGAACTATCTGGGCCGCGCAAGGCGCGGCGGATATCGTACGGTTCTCGCGAACCGGGCCGTCATGGCCATCCGAGGTGTTCCTTGTAACGCGGGACAGCCCGATTTCCTCGCGGTCCCACCGAGCGACCAGGCGCTACTACGTCGTCTCGCGCCGGAACTGAGCAGGGGCGGACAAGAGTTTCGTGCTTCGTCGAGCGAACGGTTCGAGCAGCTGAATGCGCATATAGACCAGGCCGCCCGAGGGACTCGACGGCGATCGGTGCTGCTGGATATCCGCAATGTAACGGCTGTTCACAACGGCACGAGCCAAGCCGCCCTTGGTTGTGCCAACGCGCTTCACCGCCTGTCACCGCCCTGGGACGTCACCGTGCTGGCCCACCCATCAGCTATCCCATTTCACGACCTTCGAAAGTTGTGGAGAGGCTGGGAGCTGACGATGACCGTTCCACGCTCACCGTTCGCCGCGGCACTACGTCTATCCCAGCCGTGGCACATTCAGGAAATGATCGACCTCCACAATACAGCGCTTTTCAACCTCTACTTCATGCTCGACACGATCTCGTGGGACACCGTCTACCCATCGCCTCGGCACCTCGACGGCACCTGGAGCTTCCTTGCAGATCATGCGGATGGCTTTCTGTTCAATTCGGCCTTCACCGAGAATAGGTTTCTTGCGCGATTCCGCCGTGCGTCGGAAGTGCGACGGACCGTCTGTCACCATCCGTTCGACCCGGCCGAGTATCGAGATGTGCCGCCGGCGGATGCGGTCATTTCTGAGGACATTCTTGTCGTCGGCAACAACCTCGACCACAAGGATGCCGTCCGGACGATCGAGCTTCTCTCGGCGGCATTTCCCTTCCGCCCCCTGGTCTCGCTCGGACCGAAGCTGACAGGCGGACCCTACCTGCGGGTCTACGAGTCCGGCAGTGTGTCCGATCACGAAGTGAATCGCCTCTACGCCGAGGCGAGGTTCATCATCTTTCCATCCTTCTACGAGGGTTTTGGGTTCCCGGTGGTGACGGCCCTTGCCCATGGAAAGACGATTCTTGCGAGAAAGTCCGATCTGCTGGATGAGATCGCGGCGCGCTGTTCAACCGGGCGGTTAATCGCGTTCAAACGGCGCGACGACCTCGTGGATATTGTCGGGCGTCTACTTCACGATGAAGTCGTCCAGGAAGAGCCGCTGGGTACTGTAGTCTCCGACGTGACACGACGCTGGTCCGATGTGGCCGGCGACATTGTGAGGTTCGTCGACGATGTCTCCGGGCAGCCCGACCATTCGCGGTGGGTGAAGCGGGCACATGCGATCAATCAGCTTCTCGCGTTCAGTAATTGATCACGGTGCCTGAAAAACTCGCGATTCTTGTTTTTGGCATGGGCAGATCCGGAACGTCTGCCCTCGCGCGCGTGTTGTCGCTGTGCGGTGGGTCGCTGCCTGGGCAGTTGATGCCTGCCAATGAAGGGAATCCAGCGGGCTACTGGGAGCCTCTCGAGGCCTTTCACCTGAACGAGGACTTTCTGTTTCGCCACGGGTCGAGTTGGTACGATCCCACCCTGCGTCTTCAGGGCGAAGTGACTCTCGAGGATGGCGACGCGGAAACCTACGTTCAGAAGATTCGCGCGTTTCTCGATGCGTGCCCGAGCACTCAGCCTCTCATCTTGAAGGAACCCCGGATCGCCGCGCTGTCGCCCTTCTGGTTTGAGGCGTGCCGGAGAGCAGGCTTCGCGCTCCGAATCGTCATAGCGGTCCGGGATCCAGAAGAGGTGGCTGCATCCCTGGCGACACGAGATCGCGCGTCGCTCGAACTGTCGCACGCGTTATGGCTCAAGTACAACCTGTTGGCCGAGCGCCACTCGCGACACTTGCCGCGTGTGTTTGTCGAGTATGCGAAGCTGCTGAGCGATTGGCGAACAGAAATCGATCGAATCTCCGAGGGCCTGGCGATTGCGCTCGTCAATCGCGATGAGGGCGCCATCGACGCCTTCCTCAACCCCGAGCTCCGGCGTGAAAGACGAAGCGGTCCACCGCGTGAGTCATTCGGCCAGCCATGGGTCGGCCGGGTTTTCGCCGCCTTTTCTTCCGCTTCGAGGGGCGCGACTCTCGATCTTCAGATGATGGACGAGACGTTCGACGCCTATTGCGCGTGTGAACGAACGTTTAGAGTTGCCTCTACGGAGTTCCGGAGTCGAGTCGGCGGAGATCCGTGGGCGTCAGATTTCGCGACCTGCCTTGCCCAGGCCCAGGCGCACTGCGCTGTCGACATCTCGAGTCACCTTGGCAATCCGGTGGCGCTCGACGGGGCTACCTTCGATGCGATCCAGGCGGAGTTTGCCAGACAGCTGGACCAGGTGTCTGAAGTCCTGAGACGAGCGGCCGCACTCGAAGAAGCGCACGCCAGGGCGGAAAATGAGAACGCGCGTCTCGAATCGGAGATGGCGCGCTCGAAGGCGGAGGATAGCGCGCTCATCGCCGGCTTGCAGGAGCGGATCGATCTCTACGAGCGCAGCCGCTCGTGGCGACTCACGGCGCCACTGCGGGCGCTCCGGCAGTTCGGTCGCGCTTCGAATCCCCAGTAGCCTCTGGCTTACAATACGGCGTTCTGGTCTCCGCTCTCATCGTCAATTTCCGCGCGTACGGCGAGCTGACGTCCTGTCTGCACGCGCTGAAGGACAACGTTGAAAGAGATCTCGAGGTTATTGTCGTTGACCACGCAACTGTGGCCGAGGCAGCAGCGGGTCTGGTCGAGCAATTTCCGTGGGTGAAGCTGATCGGGATTGATACAAACCCCGGATTCGGTGCGGGCGTCAATCGCGCCGCACGCCTCGCGCTCGGGAAGTACTTCCTCCTCTTGAACCCCGATGCTGTCCTGCACGGGAGCGCCGCCCAGCAGCTCGCCGAATGGCTCGATCATCACCCGAACGTCGGCGCCGTTGGACCGCTGGTGATGAACGCCGACGGATCGGTTCAGGCGTCTGCCAGGTGGTTCCCCGGCTTCACCACGTTCTTCGCGGGACGGGCGAGCTGGCTGACGCGCGCGTGGCCACAGAACCCGTGGTCGCGGCGTAACCTCGTCGCGCCAGACAAGAGCGGAGCCCCGATCGACGTCGATTGGGTGTCCGGCGCGTGCATGATGATCCGCCGCGAGGCGTTCGAAGCGGTTGCTGGTTTCGACGAGCGTTTTTTTCTGTACTGGGAAGATGCCGATTTCTGCTTCAGGCTCAAGCGGGCAGGCTGGTCGGTCGTTTACCACCCGGGCGAACGCGTCACTCACTTGACTGGCCGCAGCAGCGCGCGGGCGCACCGTCAATCGCTCGTCGCGTTTCATCGCAGCGCCTACCGGTACTTCCGGAAGAACGGCGGCCGGTTCGCTCAGGTTGCCTCGCCGCTGGTCTTCGTCGCGCTCTACGGGCGACTGGCTCTTAAACTCGCATCGATCGAGCTCCGGAGGGCGTCGGAGTCGAAGCCGTAGTCCATGGTAGGATTCGGCCAAGATCATGCCTTTTGGCGACATCGCGGGCCACGCTCGGATTCGCGGTCTCCTCGCGCAGTCGATCGCCGCGGGGACGCTCCCACCCAGCCTGATTTTCTCCGGCCCTGAAGGCGTTGGGAAGCGGATGGCCGCAATGGCTGTTGCCCAGATGCTCAATTGCACCGGAAACACTGCGACGGCCGGTGGTGCGCCGACAGATGCCTGTGGGAAGTGTCTGCCCTGCAAGCGGATCGCGCGCGATTCGTACGCCGATTTCTTGATGGTCGTTCCGGGAGACAACGGGTCGATCAAGATCGAACAGATCCGAGAAGTTATCGACCGCTCCATCTACCGGCCGTTCGAAGGCCGGCGCCGCGTCACGATCATCGACGATGCGGATGCGTTGATGGCGGCAGCACAAAATGCGCTCTTGAAAACCCTGGAAGAGCCGCCGTCCTCTTCTGTGTTCATCCTGGTGACCGCCCGTCCCGATATGCTGTTGCCAACAGTCAGGTCGAGGTGCTCCCAAATCCGCTTCGGCCGATTGAGCCCAACCGATGTGGCGAGTGTTCTGGAGCGCGAGTACAAGTACGCGACGCGAGACGCACTGGCGGTTGCGGCGGCTTCTGACGGCAGCGTTGGCCGGGCGCTGAAGGCGCAGGCCGATGAGTTCTCCGACGCGCGTGGCGATGCGGAAGAGCTGCTTCAGTCTGCGCGGACCCGAAGCGATGCGCGCGCGAGGGTTGAACGCGCGAAGGATCTGGTGAAGGGTGGGGGAGGGCCAGCGGCGTCCGAGCGCGACTATCTGGGTTTGCGGCTGCAGGCGCTGTCGTCCCTGGCACGCGATCTAGGTGTCCTTGGGAGCGGTGCGCGCGTGGAGCTGCTCGCGAACAGGGATCTCCGCGACGATCTCGCCGCGCTGGCGAAGTCGTTCGACAGCGAGCGCGCCATTCGATTGTTTTCTTCCGTTTTCCGTGCACAGAGTGCGCTCGACCGGAACGTGAGCCCGAAAGTCGTCGCCGATTGGCTGGCCCTCCAGGTGTGATGCGCGAGACTGTCCGCTACGTGTCCGTCAAATTCGCCCCGATGGGTCGCGCGCAGACGTTTCTGCTCGGCGAGCTGAATGCCGCCCCCGCACCTGTCACGGGCGATCGCGTCGTGGTACAGACCGAGAGCGGGCCGGCCGTTGGCGCCGTCGTCCCCACGATCCAGGGCGTTGCGGAGCGCCACAAGTTATCCCAGGATTCCACACACAGGGTCGTCCGCAAGGCGTCAGCTGACGATATCGTGGTGAAGCTGAAGCGCCAGCAGAAAGAGCAGGAGGCGCATCGGCTCGCTCTGCTGAAGATCCGCGAACGTGGACTCGAGATGAAGCTGACGCGCGTTGAGCTCCTTTTCGACGGCTCGCGGATGATCTTCTACTTCACGTCCGAAGGCCGGGTCGATTTCCGGGAACTCGTGCGCGAGCTGGCGTCGGAATTCCACACGAGAATCGAAATGCGCCAGATCGGCGCTCGCGACGAGGCCAAGATGCTGGGCGGGTATGGATCGTGCGGCCGGCCACTGTGCTGCACAACCTGGCTGAATTCTTTCGAGCCGGTTTCGATCAAGATGGCGAAGCAGCAGGATCTCAGCCTGAACCCTTCGCGGCTCTCCGGGCTCTGCGGCCGGCTCAAGTGTTGTCTCCGGTACGAGCTCCCGAACGCGAAGGGCGTACGCGGCGGCGGCTGCGGTGATGAGGGCGGGTGCAGCAACCCGACCGGCTGTGGCACGGGGTCGTGCGGGTCCGGCGGTTGCGGAACATGCGCTCACGGCGGCTAGGCGGATGGCCTACGCCGACATCACGATAGACGACCCGAATCCCGTCAAGCGCTGGATCCAGCGGCGGCGGTTTCGCGATGCGCTGAACGTGCTGCGCCAGGCCGATCCACGCGACTCTCCGGCGCTGCTCGATTTCGGAGGAGGCGATGGCGAGCTGCTTCGCCAGGCGCTGCAGATGTTTCCCGGATTGCGCGCCTGTTTCTACGAGCCGACCCCCTCCCTGTTCGGTGAAGCCCAGGCCAAGCTGGCGCCGTGGCCGGACATCCAGATGGCTTCCGACACCGCGGGCATTGGAACCCGGCGTTTCGATTTCGTCTTCTGCCTCGAGGTCTTCGAGCACCTGTCCCAGCGGGCGACGCAGGACGCTATCGTGTCCATCCATGGATTTCTGAAACCGCAGGGGCTTGCCGTGATTGGTGTTCCGCACGAAATATTCGTGCCTGCCCTGGTGAAGGGTCTCTTCCGCATGACCCGGCGGTACGGCGCCTTCGACGCCCGCCCCGGCAATATCCTGCGCGCGACGGTCGGCTATCCTCCAGCCGATCGGCCCCTCCACGACATTTGCCCGGGCTTCAGTTATCACCACGACCATCTCGGCTTCGACTATCGAAGCCTCGAGTGGCGATTGCGCGAGAAATTTTCGGTCGAGTCGCGGCGGTTCAGCCCAGCGAGGGTTTTCGGCCCCGTGCTCAACTCGGAGGTGTACTACCTGCTGCGGCGCGCAGATTCCGCATGAACCGAACGACGAAGCTCCTGGTTCTTACGTCCAATCTCGTCGCCCTGTGGCTGATGGCGCGCCTGGTGAGTCGTGGAATTCCGCCGATTTTCGTCCCGACGGCAAGCATCTTCGCGGTTTCCCTGATTTCGTCGATTGTCCTGGGAGACATCACGACGACCGTGATCCTTTCGCTGATTTATCTTGTTCCGACGCTCTGCATCGCCTGGTTCGGCAATTTCCAGTTTTCCTACTACGCGATCTGGCTCGCGGCCTTGAGCGGCTCGATGATTCCCCGTGCTGCCAAATCAGGATGGGCGTTTCCTCGCCGATGGGCCGCGCCATTGGTGCTCTGGGCGCTCACGATCGCCATCATCTGGCCGATTGTCGTGCTGCGCGAAGTCGATTTCGTGCCTGCACTTCTAGGCCGGGGCGATCTCTGGCTCGGGAGATCAACGGTCTCGCCTCCGG
Organism: Vicinamibacterales bacterium; assembly: GCA_023717525.1. Classification (GTDB taxonomy): domain Bacteria; phylum Acidobacteriota; class Vicinamibacteria; order Vicinamibacterales; family JAMQPK01; genus JAMQPK01. Next base: position 90,729 of record JAMQPK010000220.1, read on the forward strand.
TAGCCACGACCTGGATTCTGAACGTCGTATCGATTGCGATGACGGGCTTGCTCCTGCTCGACTGGATGCTTCTCTCGTTTCCGGCCGAGGCCGGCGCGCGGTTCGAGCGCCGAATTATCTGGCCGGTGTTCAGCGGCGCCGCCCTTGCCGCAGCCATTGGCGCCTATCAATCGCTTGTTGACCTGAACTTCCTGAATCGCAGCATGTGGCCGTCGTTGGGACGCACGGTCGGCACGATGGCGGACGCGAATGCCTTCGGGACCATCATGGCGATGTGGCTTCCATTCGCCGGCGCGCTGGCCATGGGCCATGAGTGGCGACGTCGCGTCGTGCCTGCCTCGCTCGTGTTGTTTCTGATCTTCGGAGTGGCGCTGTGGGGCTCTGGTTCCCGTAGTGCAATGATGACGGCGCTCGTCGGCTTCCTGGTATTTGCGGGCCACATTGCCCGATCCCTGACTGTCCGTCAGGTGATGGGCGCGCTCGTCTGCCTCACCCTCGCGACGGTCGCGATCGTGACGGTGCTTCCCCCCTCGACCACGGGGCCGTGGAAGCGATCGATGGAGCAGATCAGCAGCATTCCGTTATCGATGCATGGCCTTGCGGAGATCGCCCGGCATGCCTGGCGTCGTGATTTGTATGGTCCCGCCTCTGAGCAGATGATTGTCGAGCATCCGCTGGTGGGCATTGGCATCGGCGGTTTCAACTACCAGTTTGCCGACGCGCTGTATGTCATTGACCCCCTGGTACAGAGACCCCCGGACAACGCCCAAAACTGGTATCGCCAGCAGCTGGCAGAAGTTGGTGTCCTCGGCAGCATCGGTTGGATTGTGTGGATCAGCCAGTTTCTCTGGATGCTCCTTCGTCGATCTGGCGGCCAAGACACGCGTGCGGTGGTGGGCGCAGTAAAAGGCGCGCTCGTCGGGTTTGGCGTTGGATCACTCTTTGGTGTCCCTGCACAGGACGCCGCGGCCTCCCTCACCTTTATTATTCTGGTGTGCTGGTGCCTGAAACTGACCACCATCGACAGCGGGCGGGCACCCATTGGCGACACGCGGCCCGGCAGGCTGGAATGGATGGCGATCATCGCGGTCCTGGGCGGCTTTCTTGGCGGCACCGTCTACGCTGCGCGGACAGATCTTCGACCGCCGCGGCGGGCAGTGCGGTTTCATTTTCCGTTTTCGTACGGTTTTACGGCAGACCGGACGGATCCGTCAATCCGCTGGACCGGCGCGAAAGCTGTGGAAGTGTTCGAGGCTGACAAACGCTGGTTCAAGCTGGAATTTGGCGAGGTGGCCCCGGATGCGGCAGAGAAGCCAGTGGACGTGAAAGTCTGGCTGAACCGGTTGCAGATTCTTCGCGTGAGCCGGCGCGGTAATTTCCCCGTCACGAGATGGATTCGGATGCCTGCCCATGGAACGCCGTTGATGATGGAGATTCACGTTGACCGCACCTGGCGTCCTTCCGCGGACGAGGAGGCACGCGGCATCGCTGTTCGCGCGTGGGCGTTCGCGGATGAGGATCCGCCGAAGGGATCCATTACGATCGAGTCTCCGGACGTGTTCACCCGATGACGCATCTTCCGCGCATTGCCATCACGGCCGGTGATCCTGCGGGGATCGGGCCGGAGATCGCCGAGAAAGCAGCCGCCGATGCGCGCGTCCAAACCGCGTGCGTGCCGCTCATTTACGGCGCCGACCGGCAGTTCGAGCCGGGCCGGCTCTCGGCCGAGGCAGGCCAGGCCGCCTACGAGGCGATCGTGCGGGCAGTCCGCGACGCACATGCCGGCGGCGTCGAGGCGATCGCAACCGCGCCGATCAATAAGAAAGCGCTCGCGCTCGCCGGCCTGCCCTGGAAGGGGCACACCGACATGCTGGCGGCGCTGACGAACACGCGCGACGTGGCGATGATGTTCTACTCGGAGCCCCTGCGTGTCGTGCTCGCCACGATCCATATTCCCTTGTCTGACGTACCGGCGGCGCTGACCATCGGATCGGTGCGAGCGGTCATTCGGCTGACCCACGAAGCGATGCCACGGTTCAGGTTCCCACGTCCGCGAATTGCGCTGGCCGGCGTGAATCCTCACGCGGGTGAGATGGGCGTGATCGGGCGCGAGGAAGAGCTGGTGTTGAGTCCCGCCGTGGAAGCGAGCCGTCAGGATGGTATCGACGTCAGCGGCCCATGGCCCGGCGATACGGTCTTTGGACGGGCGGTGCGCGGCGATTTCGATGTCGTCGTGGCGTGCTATCACGATCAGGGCCTGATCCCGATCAAGCTGCTCGCGTTCGGCGAGGCCGTCAATGTGACGCTCGGACTGCCGATTATCCGAACCTCGGTAGACCACGGCACGGCATTCGACATCGCCGGCCGCGGCGTGGCCAACGCCGAAAGCCTGGTGCAAGCCGTCCTTCTCGCGGCAAGATTGTCGGCGGCCCATGGCGCTTGAAAAGACCGAACGTGAAGCGGCGCAGAAGAACATCGCCGAGAACCGGAAGGCGTTCCACGACTACCACATTCTGGAAACGTTCGAGACCGGCGTCGTGCTGCTCGGCACCGAGGTGAAGTCCATTCGCGAGGGACGCGTGAACCTGCGCGACAGCTTTGCCCGAGCGGAACACGGTGAGGTGTTCGTCTACAACATTCACATTCAGCCATACAGCCACCGCGGATATGCCGAGCACGATCCCCTTCGGCGCCGCAAGCTGCTGCTCCACGCGCACGAGATTCGGAAGCTCGTTGGCAAAACGGTGGAGAAGGGCATGACGCTCGTGCCGCTTCGGATGTACTTCAAGGATGGCAGAGTGAAGATGGCGCTCGGGCTCGCCAAGGGCAAGCAGCTGCACGACAAGCGCGAAACGATCAAACGCCGCGAGGTCGATCGCGAAACGCGCGCTGCGGTGAAGCGCCGCCGTTGATGACTTCGTCCAGCCGCGTACTTATCACGGGAGCAGGCGGTCAGCTCGCAGCGGCAATCGCGGACGAGTACGCCGCGCGGGCCGACGTCCGCGCTCTCGGCCGCGCCGATCTCGACATCGCGAATGCCCGCGCGGTGGAGCAGGCCGTGTCGTCGTTCCGGCCGACGCACATTATCAATTGTGCCGCGTACAACCAGGTGGATCGCGCCGAGGACGAACTTGACCAGGCGCTGGCCGTGAACGCGTTCGGTGTTCGGATTCTCGCACGCGCGGCTGCCGACAGCGGCGCGACGCTCGTCCACTACGGAACGGACTTCGTCTTCGACGGCCGGGCCTCGCAACCGTACACCGAGGAAGACACCCCGAACCCCTGCAGCATGTATGGCGCGTCGAAATTGCTTGGGGAATGGTTCGCGCTCGAGGCGCCGAAGGGTTACGTGGTTCGTGTCGCGAGCCTGTTCGGCGGGTCGCGTGCCAGGAGTTCCGTGGACCGCATCTTTGACGCGCTCCTCGAAGGCCGTGAGGCGCGCGTGTTCAGCGATCGAACATGCTCACCGAGCTATGTCGTTGATGTGGCCGCTGCGACGCGCCTGCTGCTGGAGCGCGGCGCCCCGGGGCTCTATCACTGTGTCAGCAGCAACCACTGCACCTGGCACGAACTCGGCCTGGAGGCCGGCCGGCTTCTGGATGTCGATGCCCGACTACTTGTACCGACGCCGGCCGCGAGTGTCGCGATGCGCGCGCCGCGTCCGATGTATGCGGCCTTGTCCAGCGCCAAACTCAACGCGATCGTGCCTATGCCGACCTGGCAGGACGCGCTCGGCCGCTACATCACCGAAATCCGTCGGCGACGATCCGAGCCGTCATCGCACCAATAGCCAGGCAGGACGTCAGGCCCGGTGAATCGATTCCGGCGACATGAATGAGCCCGGGTTGTTCAGCGTCCCGCCGGATCATGAAATCTGCGAAGGTCTGGTCGGGTGAGTGCAGCTTGGCGCGGATGCCGGTACCCGACAGCCGCAGATCGTCCAGCACGAGGCTGGGCAGCAGGTGTTGCGCGTGTTCGAGAAATGCCGCCGCCGGCCAGCGGTCGGTTTCATAGTCGTCCTTGGCGGATTGATACCGTGCGTTCGGACCGATCCAGACATCGCCCCGGGTCGTTTTTGTCAGATGCAATCCAAGATGTCCGCCGGCGCCCGGGAGCGGATAAACGAGGCCATTCACCAGGTCGCGCTTCGATCGTCCAAGCTCGGCGTACTCTCCCCGCGACGGATAGATTCGAAACGCTTCGCCACCGAGCATCCGTGAGACGTCGTCGGCGTAGAGGCCTGCGGCGTTCACTACGGTCCGCGCGCGAAAGACCTCGCGAGGTGTCTTCAGCTCGAACTCGCCGTCGCGGAAGTCGCCGCCTTCGAGCTTCGTGCCGGCCAGCATCAGCACGTCCCGGTCGCTGCAATCGGCGGCGAGCGCTCGAATCAGGCCCTCGGTTTCGACGATACCCGTGTCTGAGGAGTAGAGGGCGGGGAGCGGCCGGACGTGCGGCTCCCGCCGCCTGGTGAAGTCGGCATCGACCAGCTCGAGGCCGGTCACGCCGTTCTCGCGTCCGCGCGCTGACAGCGATTCGAGTTCGGCCTGCTGCGAGGGCTCCGCCACGATCAACTTTCCGACTCGCGCATGCGCCACCGCCCGGGTGTCGCAATACGCATAGAGCGCCCGCATGCCTTCGACGCACAGCCGGGCTTTCAGCGAATGCGCCGGATAGTAGATGCCCGCGTGGATCACTCCGGAGTTGTGCGTGCTCGATTCCATCCCTGGCCGCGGATGCTGTTCCAGCACGCACACGGTGAGAGTCGGTGCGGCGATTGCCCGCGCCGCGGCAAGTCCAATGACGCCCCCGCCAACGACCGCCACATCGACTGTCTCCATGCGCGATATATCATACGCATGCCGTGGTTCGAGTTCCGCTGCTCGACTTGCAAGCCCAATACGCGCCGCTTCGCGAGCCGGTGATGGCGGCGATCGCGAGAGTGTGCGATTCGCAGCGCTTCATCGGCGGCCCAGAGGTCGACGCGCTCGAACGCGAGCTCGCCGGCATGCTGCAAGTGAGCCACGCGGTCGGGATGTCGTCGGGCACCGATGCGTTGCTCGCGGCATTGATGGCGATTGGCGTCGGGCCGGGGGACGAGGTGGTCACGAGTACTTACTCGTTCTTTGCCACCGGTGGCTGCATCGCCAGGCTCGGCGCGCGGCCGGTCTTCGTCGACATCGATCCCAGCACGTTCAATCTGGATTGCCAACTGGTCGATGCCGCCTGCTCGGCGGCGACGAAGGCCATCCTTCCCGTCCACTTGTTCGGACTCGCGGCCGACATGGACGAGATCCTCGAAGTTGCCCGGCGCCGCGGCATTCCGGTCATTGAAGACGCGGCTCAGGCAATTGGCGCCCGCCGCAACGGCAGGACGGCCGGAGCATTCGGCACCATGGGCTGCTTTTCGTTCTTCCCCAGCAAGAACCTGGGAGCCTTTGGCGACGCGGGTCTCGTGACGACCAACGACGCGACGCTTGCGGCCCGCCTTCGCTTGTTGCGCAACCACGGCGACGAGCCGAAGTACTTCCACAAGATGGTCGGAGGCAATTTCCGGCTGGACGCCCTGCAGGCGGCGGTACTGCGCGTGAAAGCGCCGCACCTGGCGGGCTGGACCGAGGGCCGTCGGCGCAACGCTGACACGTATCGCCAGTTGATAAATGCGGCGGGACTGGGCGGGAAGGTCACGCTCCCCATCGAGCCCCCGGGCTGCTTTCACATCTACAACCAGTTCGTCATTCGCGTTCCCTCACGTGACGCGCTTCGGGCGCACCTGTCGTCACGCGGAGTCGAGACGGAAATCTATTATCCGATCCCGCTTCATCTCCAGGAGTGCTTCGCGTCGCTCGGCGGCCGGCGCGGACAATGCCCTCATGCGGAGGCGGCGGCGCAGGAGTCGCTGGCACTGCCGATCTATGGCGAACTCACCGATGCGCAGCTGTGTCACGTGGTAGATGCCATCGCGGAATTTTTCAGATAGAATTCTCTCGGCGATGACAAAGCGCGCGCTGATTACCGGGATTACTGGCCAGGATGGCTCGTACCTCGCTGAGCTGCTGCTCGAAAAGGGGTATCAGGTTACGGGCGTCGTTCGGCGATCGAGCGCGCCTAATCTCTGGCGAATTCAGCATCTGCTCGATCGCATCGACCTGAAGCCGGCGGACCTGCTCGATCAGCTTTCGCTGATCCGGCTCGTGGACGAGGTTCGGCCGCAGGAGCTGTACAACCTGGCCGCGATGTCGTTCGTGCCGGCGTCCTGGGATCAGCCGATGCTGACCGGCGAGTTCAACGCACAGGGTGTGACGCGCGTGCTCGAGGCTATTCGCCAGGTCGACACAAAGATTCGCTTGTACCAGGCATCGTCCAGCGAGATGTTCGGCAAGGTGCGTGAGGTGCCGCAAAACGAAGCCACACCGTTCTACCCGCGCAGCCCGTACGGCGTTTCGAAGGTGTACGGCCACTACATCACGGTGAACTACCGCGAGAGCTACGATCTGTTTGCCGTTTCCGGCATCCTGTTCAACCACGAATCTCCGCGCCGCGGGCTGGAGTTCGTCACGCGCAAGGTGACGGATGGAGTGGCGAGAATCAAGCTCGGCCTCAGCGATTCGCTGTCGCTCGGAAACTTGTCGGCCTGCCGCGATTGGGGCTTTGCGGGCGACTACGTCCGCGCCATGTGGCTGATGCTGCAGCAGCCCACGCCAGACGACTACGTCATCGCAACGGGCGACGCGCATTCTGTCGAGAATCTGGTCGACATTGCATTTGCCCGCGCCGGCCTCGACTGGAAGAAGTACGTGAAGCTCGATCCCAAACTCATTCGCCCGGCCGAGGTCGATCATCTGATCGGCGATGCGTCGAAGGCGCGCAAGCAGCTGAACTGGAGTCCTGCTGTAGACTTCAAGGGGCTCATCGAGATGATGGTGGACGCCGACATCGAGCGTCTGGCCGCCGCCCCGCGTCAGCCAATTCCTACACGCTGAGTCAAAATCATTTGAATCTTCTCGAAAAAATTCGCAGCAAGAAGGCGCGCGTAGGCGTCATCGGCCTCGGGTACGTCGGGCTTCCGCTCGCGGTCGAGTTCGCCAAAGCGGGCCTCGACGTGACGGGGTTTGACGTCGATCGATCGAAGACCGATGCCATCAACGCCGGGAAGAGCTACATCCCGGACGTCGAGCAGAGAGAGCTCGAGAGCTGCGTGAAGGCGGGACGGCTCCGTGCCACGACCGACCTGACCAAGCTCGCCGAGATGGACGCCATCGATATCTGCGTCCCGACGCCGCTCCGCAAGACCAAAGACCCGGACATGTCCTATGTCGTCATGGCGGTCGATGCGGTCGCCGCCGTTCCTCACCGGGACAAGCTCGTCATCCTGGAATCGACGACCTACCCGGGGACGACCGACGAAGTGGTGCAGCCGAAGCTCGAAGCCGGTGGTTTGAAGGTTGACACCGACTTTTTCCTGGCGTTTTCGCCCGAGCGCGTCGATCCGGGCAATCCACAGTTCAAGACGGCAAACATTCCGAAGATCGTCGGTGGCAACGGACCGAAGAGCACGGAAATGGCTGTGGCGCTCTACAACCACATCGTGTCGCAGGTCGTTCCGGTGAGTTCGACGCGCGTCGCCGAGATGGTGAAGCTGCTCGAGAACACGTTCAGAGCCGTGAACATCGGCCTCGTGAACGAGATCGCGCTGATGTCGCACAACCTCGGCATCGATGTCTGGGAAGTCATTGACGCAGCCAAGACCAAACCGTTCGGTTTCATGGCGTTCTACCCCGGGCCCGGCCTGGGCGGTCACTGCATTCCGGTCGATCCGTTCTACCTCTCCTGGAAGGCCCGCCAGACCGGGTTTGAATGCCGGTTCATCGAGTTGGCCGGACACGTGAACGCGTCGATGCCGGCCTATGTCGTCGAACGCGTGTCCGACGCGCTCAATACGATGAAGAAGCCGCTCAACGGTTCGCGGATTCACCTGATGGGAGTGGCGTACAAGAAGGACGTCGGCGACATGCGCGAATCGCCGGCGCTCGACGTGCTGGAACTGCTCATCAAGCGCGGCGCGATCGTGTCCTATAGCGATCCGTGGGTGCCGACGCTGCAGCACGGGTCGCACACATTTCAGGCTGTCGGGGAAGAGGCTGCGCTCAAGGGCAAGCCGGACTGTGTGGTCATCTGTACCGACCACTCGGCATTCAACTACGACCAGCTCGTGCGGCAGGCGGCTTTGATCGTCGATTCCCGCAACGCGCTGAAGGCGCGCAAGGAACCCTCAATCTTCCGGTTGTAGAAAAGGGGTC
>JAMQPK010000222.1 GCA_023717525.1 Vicinamibacterales bacterium
GAGAGCAGCAACAATTTCGAGCTGTGCGTCGATTGAACCGGCGGTGCCACCGGCACCGGTAGACTGGACGGCCAGGTGAAGCGGCGACGAGCCGCGCTTCCCGAGTTGACAGTCGACTCGTGCTCCAGCGTCAAGCAGACCCCGCACCGCCGCGACGCTTCGCGCGCGCACGGCCCGATGCAGCGGCGTAGCCCCGCCTCGATCGGCATGGTCGAGCTCGCCGCCATACTCCACCAGCAAGCCGATGAGTTCGGTCTGCCGTGCGGGATTCCACACGCCGCCAGACTTCGGGCGCGGATCACAGGCGTAGTGCAGAGGAGTGGCCGCTCGACGGTTCGTCGCGTTCGCGTCAGCCCCGCCTTCGAGAAGAATTCTCGCAGTTTCAGTGCGCAGTGCTGCCGCCGCCAGATGCAGGCACGTATCTCCGACGTACAACCAGTGCACCGCCTTTACCAAGTAGTCTCGCGAGGCTCTGACTCGGGACAACTCGGGAGCGGCTCCGAGGAGGCGCGCGACCTCCGTGTCACTCTTCAGAACAGCCTTGAAGATTGCCTCAGACGCCGGTCCGGTTTTCACGGGCAGTCGGTCGGGGTCCTGCACTGCGTCGACTTCATCGGCCCGACACCAACTTCGAGGATGACGCCATCTTCCTTGTTCGCGCCATCAAAATGGACCGTGTTGGCGTGATGCGTCACGAAGGTTCCGGCCGTCATCGGATACGTCGTCGCGGGGTCATACGTCTTGTTCGAACTCACCCACCAGGCGCCCGAGACCACGTAAAAGTAACGTTCGATGTCGTGAAAGTGTGGACGGCTGTAATTTCCGGGCAGCCACTTCGCGAGGCGGATATACAACCCGGGCTTGGCTGGATCCCCAACCAGGTTCACGTGAACCTGACCGCCAGTGCCTTCCCACTTCATATCCTTGGCAAGCACAAAGGACACGTGGGTCGGATCGGGCACTGGTGCCGACCGCTCCTGTGCGTACCCGTACCCCATGAACGCCGCGAGGCAGACAACGACGAGCCAGACACATCGTTCGACGTTTTTCATGCGAGCCTCCAGTGCCGAGATTATGCAGCACACGAACTAGAGATCGGCCGGAAAATCGATCACCCGGTCGTCTGGACTGACCGTGAAGCTTGTCGCTTCAGCGGTGGCAGCCATCGCCGCCCCGTCAGGTGCATGATCGAGTTAGACACCCGCAGCGTATTTTCGGTAGAGTCTTGACGAATCAACAGCGATCTTCTGGAGGGTAGTATGAACGACAACCACACCGCCGGCGTGACGCGCCGGGCGTTCCTGAGCGTAGCCGCTTCCGCCGCAACGGCGGCGGCCACTCCCCTGCGCAGTACGGCGGAAGCCGCTCAAGGCGCTCCAGCCCAGAGCGCGTCGGGAAGTCCGCCAGAGATCGCAACGCCAGGCCGACCGCAGGGCACAGAAAAATTCGGCGCCAGCGTCGACAATCTCCCGATCATCGACGCGCACATCCATCTCTTCGACGGCACCAGGCCGCAAGGCGCAGGCTACATGGGCTCGGCGGCCTACCGCGCGCTGTCCAAGACCTCACTGCCGGCTCTCTACGCGCCGCTCGCCCGGCCTTCAGGAATCGTTGGCGCCATCATCGTGGAATCGAGCGCGTGGGTGGAAGACAACCTCTGGTACCTGGAAGTCTCGCAGACCGATCCGATCATGGTCGGTGTTTCTGGAAGGCTCGATCCGTACAAGCCTGAGTTCGGCGAATATCTGGAGCGCTACCACAAGAACCCGCTCTATCGCGCCATCCGCGCCAGCCGCTTCTACACCAACACCGATGG
>JAMQPK010000105.1 GCA_023717525.1 Vicinamibacterales bacterium
GTCGTCCCGCGGCCGCGCGCGCTGCGGCCGCGTCACTCGGTGGAGAGCCAGTGGGACGTGCTGCTGCCGCTCGGGATCGCGCCTCCGAGTCCAGAAACAGATCCCACGGAGATGACCGACGACCCCGTCGCGGGCGCGGCGATCACCCGCCGGCTGGTGGACGCCGGGATCGGCGCTGGCGCGTCTCTCGTCGTCGTGCATGTGAGCGCAGGCAATCCGTTCCGACGATGGCCGGCCGCATCGTTCGTCGATCTGATCTGCCGGATAGTGTCAGCGGACCCGGCGCGGCGGATCGTCCTGACATCGGGACCGTCGGACGCGGGGGCGGCAACGCAGATCGCCGACGAGGCCCGCGCGCGTCTGGAACCGTCGATGCGCGAGGCGGTCGTGCGCTGCGGCGAATTCGACATTCGAGAGCTCCGCGCGTTGATCGCCCGCGCCTCGTTGTACATCGGTGGCGACAGCGGTCCGCTTCACGTGGCTGGAACGACGAGCGTTCCGGTGGTCGGGCTGTACGGCCCAACGCTGCCGGTCCGGTCGCAGCCGTACCGCAGCGCGTCGTTCGTCACCGAGGCCGTCGAGGTTGGCGCCCTGGCCTGCCGTCCGTGCAATCAGCGCGTGTGCGAGCCGGGAGACTTCCGGTGCCTCACGGGCATCTCGGCCGAGTCGGTCGCTGCCGCTGCCGAGCGCGCCGTCATCAGGAGACGCTGAGTGACACATCAGAATTGGTTCGAACGAGTTGGCTTCTGGGCGCTGCTCGGGTTCGTCTCCGCGCTGCAGTTTTCGATCGCCGCCGCCAACATCTGCCTCGTCGTGGCTCTGCTCATGTGGTTGCTCCAGGTGGCAAAGCGGCGCGCGATCGAGGTTCCACCGTTCTTCGTGCCCCTCGCCGCGTACGCCGGTAGCACGTTGATTTCGGCGGCCTTCTCGAGCGATCCCCGCGCGAGTTTCGTCGATTCCAAGCAGCTCGTCCTTTTTCTGATTGTTCCGATGGTGTACGAGTTTGCGAGGGCATCAAAGGCGCCCCTGGTCGTGCAGGTGATTATCAGCATCGGCGCGATGAGCGCCGCGCTGGGGATCATTCAATACGGCGTCCTGCAATTCGACAACCTGGGTCGCCGGCCACAAGGCTCGCTCGGTCACTACATGACATATTCCGGCCTTGTCATGCTCGTCACGTGCGCAGCGGCGGCGCGAATCCTCTTCTCGAAAGAGCGTGTGTGGCCGCTGCTGATGATGCCCGCGCTGCTCGCCGCCCTGGCGCTCACTTTTACACGCAGCGCCTGGATCGGCACGTGTGCCGGCATCGCGTTTCTCTTCCTCTTGAAGGGAGACTTGCGCCTGATTGCCGTGCTGCCGATGGTCGCCGCGCTGTTCCTCGTACTCGCACCGCCGCAGATCACGAACCGGTTCTACTCGATGTTCGACGCGAAGGATCCGACGAGCGTCGATCGCGTGACGATGCTGAAAGTCGGAATGCGGATGGTACGGGCGCACCCGCTCACCGGCGTGGGCCCGACGCTCGTCGAAGACCGCTATCGCGAGTACCTGTCCGCCAGCGAACCGCAGCACGTGAATCCGCATCTGCACAACGTGCCCATGCAGATTGCGGCCGAGCGCGGCCTGCCGGCCGTCGCGGTCTGGATCTGGCTGATCGTCACGCTGGGAATCGGCCTGATTCGGCGGTTGCACGTTCCCGATACCCGTTTTCTGGCGGCAACGGCGCTCTCGTGCATCGTCGCGATGCTGGCGGCCGGTCAGTTCGAATACAATTTCGGCGATTCTGAATTCCTGATGCTCTTCCTCGTATTTGTCACGCTTCCCTACGCCACCAATGCCGGCGCCTGACGTCGCGCTGCGTGCGATCGATCGCGCGCGTGTGCGCGACATCACGCACCGGTTCGCCGGTGTGCCCGTGGCGATCCTCGGCGATCTGATGCTCGACCATTTCGTGTTCGGGCGCGTGAATCGAATATCACCTGAAGCGCCTGTTCCAGTCGTCGAGTTCGACCGCGAGGAGTTTCGCGTGGGCGGAGCGGGCAACGTCGCGCACAACGTGCGCAAGCTTGGCGGAGCCGTGGAGGTCGTCGGCGTGATCGGCCGAGACGATCACGGAACGCGGCTGATGGAGGCGATGCGGGCCGACGGCATCGGCATCGCCGGCGTGGTGGCAGAAGATGGACGTCCGACGACGAGAAAGATGCGAGTCGTGACGAGCCGGAATCAGCAGGTCGCGCGGGTCGACTACGAAAGCGATCGCGAGGCGGACGGCCACGTGGAATCGATGCTGCTCGCTGCGCTCGAGAAGGCGGCTCAATCGGCGAGAGCCATCGTGATCTCCGACTATCTGAAGGGATCGGTGACGCGCTCGCTCGTGGCGCGGGCCGTTGCGCTGGGGCGCGATCGCGGAGTGCCCGTGCTCGTGGACCCCAAAATCGCTCACCTCGACTACTACTCGGGAATCACCCTCTTGACGCCGAACAATGGTGAAGCTGAGGAGGCGTCGCAGACGCGTATCCGTACGCACGCAGAGGCGCGGGCCGCGGCGCGACGGATCCGCGGCCGCCTGGGCGGCGCAGCGGTCCTGATTACGCGCGGCGAGTCGGGCATGTGGCTGCTCGACGAGAGCGGCGAAGGACACCTGGCTGCCGCGGCACGGGAAGTTGCGGACGTGACGGGCGCGGGTGATACCGTGATCGCCACGCTCGCGCTTGCGATGGCGGCCGGCGCAGACCTCGTCGAGGCAGCGACGCTGGCAAACATGGCGGCGGGAGTCAGTGTCGGAAAATTCGGACCTGCTGGAGTCTCGCCTGACGAACTGGATTTGGTACTTCGCTCCTAGGGGTGAGGGGCAAGGGGTAAGGGCCCTCTTACCCCTTCTCTTCGCACTCCTCGCCGTCGCCGCACGTCTACCCTTCCTCATCTCCGGAAAAATTGCGTTCGACTCGGATGAAGCCGTCGAAGGATTGATGGCGCGCCATCTGATGAACGGCGAATTCCCGGCATTCTTCTGGGGCCAGGCGTACAAGGGCGTGCCCGAGGTCTACGCAGCGGCGGGAGCGTTCGCGGTTTTTGGATCGAGCGTCACCGTACTCAAGAGCGTTACCCTGGCATTCTTCGCCGGCTTCATCGCAGTCATGTTCATCCTGGTCGAGAAGGTGGCAGGACGCTGGACGGCCGTCGCCGCCTGCCTACTGCTGATCGTGGCTCCGCCGGCGCTCGTGTTCTGGAGCCTCGATGCGAGCGCGGAGTACGTGCTGACGATGCTGCTGGGAACGATTTTCCTCCTTCTGTGCTTGCGCCTGGAAGAAGCACGCAGGGCTGAGGGCAGAGGGCTAAGGGCAGAGTTGGCCGGGCTGGGTCTGGTGATTGGGCTCGGGCTCTGGGTCCACACCCTCTTTGTGTTCTATCTCCTCCCGGCCGCCATCATCTTCTTGCTTCAACGTGAATGGTGGCAGCGGCGTGCATTCGGTCGCGTGGGGTTCGGTGCCCGCGCGCTCGCGGTGATGGCCGCGGTCTACGCAGTCCTCGCCTTCGTCGCATTTGTCAGCGGCGGCTTCGCATTTCAGTTGGGATCGATCGCGGTGGCCGTGCACTCACCACAGAAGATGGCGCGGATCGCCGCCGGTCTCGGAGTGCTCGCGTGCGCGGCTCATGCGATGACGCAAGTGTCGTCCGAGTCGGCCAGGAGCTACGCGCAGCGCTACTGGCCCGCCGTTGCGGGGTTTCTGGTGGGCTACTCTCCCGTGATTCTTTACTCCCTGTGGGTCGAGCCGGCGAGATCGCCGGCGCGCACCGCCGATCTCGCCCAGTTGATCAGGGCCGCGCCAGACATTTACGGAAACGTGATTCCGATCCTCGCCGGGTTCAAGATCGCCACAACGGAGCGGCTCGACATCCCTCTCGCCGCCTCGGCCATCATCGTTGCGGCCCTTCTGACATATCTGGAGTCGATCCGTCATCGTCTGGCGGAATTCGCGCGCGCGCACGTGCGCACGCCGACGCTGGCCGCGGATTTCTTTCCGCTGTTCGTCGTTGGCGTACCGTTGCTGTTTGTTGTGAGCGGCGCATATCTCGACACACAGTCCTACCGGTACCTGGTGCCGTACTACGCCGGCCTCGCCGTCGCGCTCGCCGCCGGAAGCCTTGCGCTCGCGAAGGGGGACAAGAACATCGCGTCCATCTTCGTGGGAATGATCCTGGTGGTCTTTGCGCTGCAGCAGTTCGTCTGGTATCGGAAGCTGACACCCGACACCGAGTCGGCACGCATGATCGAGTGTCTGAAGAAGGACGGGATCCGGGGTGGATACGCCGACTACTGGACGAGCTACAAGTTGACCTTCCTCTCGAATGAGGACATCATCCTCGCTCCAACCAACGGCGTCGATCGTTATCCCGCGTACACGGAGTTCGTCCGGGCGCTTCCGGATCATCAGCGCGTCACGAAGCTGCCCGACTGCGGTGCATCACACTGAGAGGAGGCAAAAGTGCCCAGAATATTCCTTTCGCTTGCTGCGGTAGCGTATCTGTGCTCGGTCGTGCTCGCTGGCCAGGATGCCGGCCCTGGAGGACGGGGTGGACGTGGTGCCGCGGTGACACTGCCCGATGGAAATGGCCGGGAACTGGTGCAAACCATGTGCACCAAGTGCCACGGCCTGAACCTGATCACGAATTCATGGGGATACACGCAGCAGGGGTGGGAGGCGGTGTTCACTTCGATGGTCGCTGTCCCGGCCAGCGAACGGCCGGTAATTGCGGCGTATCTCGCCACGAATTTCCCGGAGAAGCCCAGACCCCGCGCGGTTGTGATTCCAGGCAGCAGCACGGTCCGCATCCGCGAATGGTCGGTGCCTTCGCTTGGGTCGAGGCCCCACGATCCGCTCGTGACGCCAGACGGCTCGCTGTGGTGGACCGGTCAGTGGGCCAACGTGCTCGGGCGACTGGACCCGAAGACAGGCGCGATGAAAGAGTTCCCACTGAAGACGCCCGGATCGATGCCGCACGGACTGACGGCCGACCGCGCAGGCAACATCTGGTACACGGGCAACGGCAACGCGACGGTCGGCAAGCTGGATCCGAAGACCGGCGCCATAACCGAATACAAGATGCCGGATGCCGCCGCGCGCGATCCGCACACACCGGTGTTCGATCAGAAGGGCACGCTCTGGTTCACGCTGCAGCAGGCCAACATGGTGGGCCGCCTGAATCCGCAGACGGGAGAGATCAAACTCGTCACGATGCCCACAGGGCGGTCACTGCCCTACGGGATGGTGATCAACTCGAAAGGCGTACCGTTCCTCGTGCTCTTCGGCACGAACAAAGTGGCCAGCCTCGACCCTGACACAATGGCGGTTCGGGAATACCTGCTGCCAAACGCCGCTTCGCGTCCTCGACGCATCGCGATTTCCACCGACGACACCATCTGGTACGCCGACTATTCGCGCGGCTTTCTTGGACGCCTCGATCCGTACACAGGCACCGTGAAGGAGTGGGCGTCTCCCGGCGGTCCGCAATCACAGCCCTACGGCATCACCACCGCAAAAGACATCGTTTGGTACAGCGAGTCCGCCGTCAGCCCGAACACACTCGTACGGTTCGACCCGAAGACTGAGAAGTTCCAAGCGTGGGTGATCCCTTCAGGCGGCGGCGTGGTGCGGAACATGATGGCCACAAAGGACGGCAACCATCTCGTGCTCGCCTGCAGCGGCGTCAACAAAGTCGCCTGGGTCGACATCGACTGAGTAGCGGTTAGTGCCTGAAGTGCCGTCTACCGGTGAGCACCATCGCGAGCCCGTGTTCGTCGGCGGCTGCAATGACTTCACCGTCGCGGAGCGAGCCGCCCGGCTGCACGACGGCGGTGGCGCCGGCGGCGGCGAGAGCGTCGAGACCGTCGCGGACCGGGAAGAACGCGTCTGACGCCGCGACCGACCCGGTCAACGCGCGCACCCCATCGGTCTTCGAGGCGGCTTTCATCACGGCGACCTGCACGGCGTCAACGCGGCTCATCTGCCCCGCCCCGATCGCCAGCGTGCGGGACGCGTCGGTGAAGATGACCGCGTTCGATTTCACATGCGCGCAGACGCGCCACGCAAACCGCAGCGCGTCCCATTCCGCATCGGTCGGCGCCCGCTTCGTCACGATCCGCAGCCCAGCGGCCTCGGCAGTCTTCGAATCCCACGGCCGGCGCGCCTCGATCACTTCGTCGCGTTGCTGAACCAGCATCGCGCCCAGGATCGACCGCACCTCGCGCCTGCTCGCGAGGTCGGAACCCGCACGAAGATCGGCCACGATGACGCGCATATTGGCCTTGGTGGCGAGCACCGATCGGGCGTCCTCGTGCACGCCTGGCGCGACAACCGCTTCGATGAAGGTCGTCACGAGTTGCCGTGCCGTGGCGACATCTATCGGCTGGTTCAAGCCGATGATGCCCCCAAACGCCGCGAGGCTGTCAGCCTCGCGCGCACGAACGTAGGCCTCCTCGATCGTGGCGCCGACCGCGGCGCCGCACGGGTTCGTGTGCTTGATGACCGCCGCCGCCGGTTCGGTGAACTCGAGGGCAATGCGGGCGGCCGAATCGAGGTCGAGCAGGTTCGTAAAGGACAGCTCTTTCCCCTGCAGCACGAGCGCCGCGCCGAGGCCGAACGGCGCATCGATCCCATACCACGCCGCCGGTTGATGAGGATTCTCTCCGTAGCGCAGTTCTTTGATCTTGTGGAGATTCACCGACAGCCGCGGAGGCGTCACCGAGGGAGCCTTCGCCCGGGAAAAGCCGCCGGCCGCCGCCGAAAACTCCGACAGCGTCCCGGCAATCGCGGCATCGTAGGCCGCAGTGTGCGCGAAGGCCTTCCGCGCGAGATCGAAACGGAATTCGTGCGACGGGCCGTCGGCGCGCTCGAGCTCGGCGAGTACATGCTCGTAGTCGGCAGGATCGACCACGATCAGCACGTCCTGAAAATTCTTTGCCGCCGAGCGGACCATACTGGGGCCGCCGATGTCGATCTCCTCGATCAACGCGTCGAATGGGATGTCCGGCCGCGCGGCAGCTTTGACAAACGGATAGAGGTTCACGACGACGACGTCGATTGGCGTGATGCGGTGCTGTTCGAGCGTTGCGATGTCGTCCGGGCGGTCGCGGCGGGCCAGGATGCCGCCATGCACGGCCGGATGAAGAGTCTTGACCCGGCCGTCCATGATTTCGGGAAACCCGGTGACGCTGGCGATGGTGGTGACACCGACGGCGGCGGCCTCGAGCGCCTTCGCCGTCCCGCCGGTCGACACCAGTTCATACCCGCGCGCCGACAGGGCGGTGGCAAAGGGCACGAGACCGGTCTTGTCCGAAACACTGATCAGCGCTCTAGGCATACATGAAAGCTTGGATTACCACGGAGTTGACGTGCCGGAAACAACTCATTATGATTTTCGCGGCGCTGGCGAGGATAGCGCCATCAACGGAAGGCCGCACCGTTGCGGTCTTTTTTTTGGGAACTCGCGGTCCCTCGCACCGCATGTAAGGTAAGGACAAGGAACGATGCGTATCACAGGCAAGGTCAAGTGGTTCAACAACGCCAAGGGTTACGGTTTCATCGAGCGCGAAGGCGGCAGTGATGTCTTCGTGCACTACTCAGCCATTCAGGGCGCCGGCTTCCGATCCCTCGAAGAGGGACAGGCGGTCGAGTTTGAAATCGTAGATGGCCCGAAGGGACCACAGGCCGGCAACGTCACGAAGGCCTAGGCCGCAATTTCCGCCTCGTCTTCCTGCCCTTGGCGGGAAGACGAGGCGACCTTGCTTTCCCCCTCTTCCCTACTTTGTTCCCTTCAGTCCTCTCACCGTAAAATTCAGCTTCCCGTCCTTTACCGCCACGCGGAACGCGACTTCGGGTGCGCCTTCCTTCTGCAACTTTGCGACCTGCCCCTTCACCAGCTCGGCGAACTTGTGGAACGGCACGTTCTCTTCGCCAAGCTGCGACCGCGCCTCACGCAGGGTTTCGTAGAGATCGTGGAGCTTGTCCATTTCCTTGAGCGGATCGCGGAACGTGACGGCCAGAGGCCTGTCTTTGTCTTTTTCCTTCGCCGCCTGCTTGGTGTCGCCTTTCCGCTGAACAAACGGTCCCGCCCGGCCTTCCTCCCGGGCGCGCAGACCGCGGTCCCACAGATCGATGAAGGCGGAAAACCGCGACTGCAGTGTCGTAAAGCGGAAGCGATCGCCGTAGTTCTGAATGTGGCTGCGATCGAGTCGCTTGATGGCGGCCTCCACGCGCGAACGCGTCTCCCAGGGCGGACGCGGCAGCCGGCCGGCGAAGTACATGTTGTACTCCCCTTCCAACTTCCGAAGGTCGCTTTCGAGGATCTGCAGTTCGCGTTCGAACGCGGAGGTGTCGGCCACGACTACCGCGGTATGAGAAACCAGATCAGGGGCAGCCACAGCTCACGGGCATACGGCACGGGCCGATCGTCCACGAGCACTTCCGTCGCGTCGAATCGTCCGACAATCTCGAAGAGATCGCGCAGTTTTACCGCCTCGGCGGGCCAGAAGCGGGCACGGTGGCGGAACGACGACCCGCTCCCAATCTCGCGATACTCGCTGGACGCCTTCGCCATCTCAACAGCGCGCGCGTAGTCCGCCGAATCAAGCACAGGGAACGACACGGTAATCGACAGCGGCCGGGGCGGGGTGCCGAAGAGCTCGGCGTGCAAATCGGGATCGAGCGCGGCGATTTCTTCGTCGCTGAGCTGCTCGGACAGATCGGCGTACGGCCAGAAGCGTTCGCGCGGGCGAAAGCGCGGCGTTCCGGCGTCGTCCATCGTCGATCGTCGATCGTCCATCTTCAGCGATGAAATGGTATCCTGACCATGCGGTCGCCGCAACCATCCATGCGCTATCTAGTTACGGCCAGAGTGAAGCCGGGGCGTGCGCGAGCGCTTGCGCAGGCGATAGAAACCGGCACGCTCGGTGCGGGATCCATCGCCGGCGACGAGTACTTCCGCAATATGGAGTGCGCGCGCCTGGTCCGCGACGGATCGGTGAAATGGGTCGAGATCTGTTACTGCGCCACTCCACTCCAGGAGGAGCGCCCGTACTGGGAAGAATTCTTCGACCTTGTGAAGGTGCAGGACGCGCACGCACGCGAGCGCTGCAAAGACCTGAACGGCACCGACCCGTGGGCCTGCTCGGATTGCGACTGCACCGATAAGCTGGAAGCCCGCCTGACGACCTGGGGTCCACTTTTTGTAGATACGCTGGTGTGAAAAGACAGTTCTCAGTTGTCAGTTCTCAGTTATCAGTAACCCATCACTGCAAACTGCGAACTGACGGCTACAGAATGGTGGCGATCGACTCGATCGCGATGTCCATGACGCGCGTGGGCAGGATCCCGAGATAGAAGATGGCGGCCGTTGGCACCCCTAGCGCGAAGAGAGACGCGACCGACGGCTTCGTGATCGGCGACATCGCGACGTCTTCCGACATATACATCATCACGACCACCCGCAAGTAAAAGAACACCGAGACGACGCTGGTCAACACGCCGATGATCGCCAGGGCATAGTCGCCGGCAGACACAGCGGCGCTGAACAGGTACCACTTCCCGATGAATCCTGCAGTCGGAGGAAATCCGCCGAGCGACAAGAGAAAAATCGTCATCAACAGCGCCAGCAGCGGCTGCCGCCTGGCGAGGCCGGCGTAATCCGCAAGATCGTCGTTGCCGCGATCGTGCGTCGCGATGAGCGCCGTCACACCGAATGCGCCGACGCTGGTCAACGCGTACGTCAGCAGATAGAACAGCATGGCGCCCTTGCCCATGTCGTTCCCCGAGGACATCGCCATCAGCAGATAGCCGGCGTGCGCAATGCTCGAGTACGCCAGCATCCGCCGGACGTTGCGCTGCGCGACACCGGCCGTGACACCAAGAACCATCGAAGCGGCCGACAGCAGCCAGATCACCGGACCCCATTGCGGCTGGAAACTGCCGAACGCCGACATGAACACACGCATGAATGCGGCGAACGCCGCGGCCTTGACGCCTGCCGACATGAAGGCGGTGACGACGGCCGGCGCCCCTTCGTACGCGTCCGGCGTCCACATATGGAACGGCACAGCCGACACCTTGAAGGCAAATCCGACCAGAAGCAGGCACAGCGCGAGATACGCCAGCACGTCCTGCCCCGCAATCCTGCCGGACAGCACAACGGCAATCTGATCGAGACGCGTTGAGCCTGTCACACCGAACGTAAACGCCACGCCGTAGAGGAAGAATGCGCTGGCGAATCCACCGAGCAGGAAATACTTGAACGCCGCTTCGGCCCCTTGCTTCGAATCGCGACGGATGGCGGTCAGCACGTACACCGCGAGCGAAAGGATCTCCAGACCGATGAACATCACCAGCAGATCGCTGGCCATCGCCATCAGCATCATGCCGCCGAGGCCAAAAAGCGTCAGCGCATAGTAGTCGCCGGCTGGAATGCCGTCGCGCTCGATCACCTGTGACGAGATGGCGATCGTGAGCAACCCGACAAGGCCCAGGATCAACACGACGAAGAGCCCGAAGTTGTCGGCCGCCACAACGCCGTAACTCTGGGTACTTCTCCCCCACAGCAGCAACGACGACACGATCGACGCCACAATCCCGATGATGCCGAGACCGCCGATCGGCATCCGCTCATCTGGAGACCGGTAGGCCTCGGCAAGCATCGCCGCGAGGCCCCCGAGCCACACACAGACGATGGGGATTATCGCGAGATAGGAAGCCATGCCCTCACCTGCTGTCCCCGATTCCGATGAATCTGCTCGACCAGCCGCGTCACCGATGGCTCGATCGGCTTCAGAAACCACATCGGAGCGACACCCATGACAACGCACATCGCGACCGCCGGCCAGAGCGTCCAGCGCTCGCGCGGCGTCAGATCGGTCAAATGCGCGTTCTCCTCGTGGGTGACCGGGCCGTAGTTCACTCGCTGAAACATCCACAGCATGTAGACCGCCGACAGCAGCACACCGCACGCGGCGACCGCCGCGTAGCGTGGATCCCAACGGAAGGCTCCGACGAGAATCAGCATCTCGCCGACGAATCCGTTCAGGCCCGGCAACCCGATCGACGCCAGCGTCACAATCAAGAACGCTGTCGTCAGTCTGGGCAGTACCTTCTTCAAGCCGCCGAACTCGGCGATCAAACGCGTGTGGCGCCGATCCGACAACATGCCGACGATGAGAAAGAGCGCGCCCGTGCTCACGCCATGATTCAGCATCTGGTAGACCGCGCCCTGGACACCCTGAACGTTGGCGGCGGAAATCCCGAGCGCGACGAATCCGAGATGGCTGACGCTCGAGTACGCGACCAGTTTCTTCAAGTCGGGCTGCACCATCGCGACGAGCGCGCCGTAGATGATGCCAATCACCGCCAGCCCGCCGAGGTACGGCGCGAAATAGAGCGCAGCGTCAGGGAAGAGGGGAAATGCGAACCGTATCAAACCGTACGTGCCCATTTTCAGAAGCACGCCCGCCAGAATCACGGAGCCGGCCGTGGGCGCCTGCACGTGCGCATCCGGCAACCAGGTATGAAAGGGAAACAGCGGCACTTTGATCGCAAACGCGACGGCAAAGGCGAGAAAACACCAGAACTGCAGCCAGCCCGGCAGCGGCAGCTGGTAGAGCTTCAGCAGATCGAAGGTCGGCGCGCCGGCAACCGCACCGTGGTAGTAGGCCAGCGTCAGAATCGCGACGAGCATCAGCACGCTGCCCGCCATCGTGTAAAGAATGAACTTGATGGCGGCGTACACGCGGCGGTCGTAGCCCCAGACGCCGATGAGGAAATACATCGGAATCAGCATCGCGTCCCAGAAGATGTAGAAGAGAAAGAGATCGAGCGAGATGAACACGCCGATCATCGCGCTTTCGAGCGCGAGGACGACGAGGACGAACTCCTTCACCCGTTCATGCACCGACTCCCACGACGCCAGCAGCGCGAGGGGGGTCAGAAACCCGGTCAGGACGAGCAGGAAGAGGCTGATGCCGTCGATGCCCACGAAGTAGTCGATGCCGAAAGCGGGAATCCAGGCGTGCCGCTCCACGAACTGGAAATCCGCAGACGCCGCGTCGAAGCGGTACCACACGAGAAGGGTGAGCGCGAACTCGACCACCGCGACGACAAGCGCCGCTCGACGGATCGGGTCGTGGCGGCGGCCGTTGATGAAGGCAATCGCCGCCAGCCCGGCAATCGGGACGATCACCAGAAGGGTCAGGAACGGCAAGTTATCTCCACAGGTAGTACCCCACCATCAGCACCGCGCCCAGCAGGATTGAAAACGCATACGTGCGCAAGGACCCTGTCTGCACGGTGCGAACGACCGTACCGGTCTCGACAACAATCGCCGCCGCGCCGTTGACGGCGCCGTCGATCACCGTGACATCGAGCCCCTTCCAGAGTACCTGTTCCGAAAGAGCCTTGATGGGCTGCACGAAGACTTCTTCATAGACCTCGTCGACGTACCCCTTGTTCACCAGGAATCGGTACACACCCGGGAAACGCGCCGCCAGCCGGGCAGGCACCTCGGGCTTCGTCACATACAACCGCGCAGCGGCCGCGATGCCGGCCAGCGCGAGGATCGACGAAAGAATCATGAGCGCGATCTCCAGCGAGTGACTGGCGGCATTTGCAGCGGCCTCGCCTTCGGTCAGAACGCCCTCAGCGATCGGCGCAGTGAAGCTCGGCTCGAGAAAATGCTCGACCCAGTTGCCGCCACCGAGCACTTCCGGCACTCCTGCATAGCCGGCAACGGCGGAACCGAGCGCCAGGATGACGAGCGGAATCGCCATCGGGAGAGGCGCATCATGCAGGTGGCCGCCGTGGTCTGCGTGGTGCGGCGTTCTGCTGGTGCCGTGAAACGCGAGGAACACCAGACGGAACATGTAGAGAGCCGTCATCAGCGACGTGACGGCGCCAATTCCCCAGAGCACCGGATGGCCGGCTGAAAACGTGCGGTACAGGATTTCGTCCTTGCTGAAAAATCCGGCAAGCCCCGGCACGCCGGCAATGGCAAGCGAGCCGACGAGGAACGTCCAGTAGGTCACTGGAAGTTCACGCCGCAGCCCCCCCATCTTGCGAAGGTCCTGTTCACCGGCCAGCGCGTGAATCACCGCGCCCGCGCCCAGAAACAACAGCGCCTTGAAGAACGCGTGCGTAAAGAGATGGAAGATCCCCGCTGCATACGCTCCGACGCCCATCGCCAGAAACATGTATCCGAGCTGCGAGACTGTCGAATAGGCCAGCACCCGCTTGATATCGGTCTGGACGAGGCCGAACGATCCCGCCCAGAGCGCAGTCGCCGCGCCGATGACGGCGACAATGGCGAGCACCTCTGGAGCGTGGTTGAAGAGCACCGCATTGCGCCCGATCAAATACACGCCGGCCGTGACCATGGTCGCGGCGTGTATGAGCGCGGAAACCGGCGTAGGCCCTTCCATCGCGTCCGGCAGCCAGATGTAGAGCGGAATCTGCGCCGATTTACCGGTTGCCCCGACAAACAGCAGCAGCGCGATGAGCGAGACCGTGCCGAACGCTTCTTCAGGTGCGAGCGATCCGACCGCGGCAGCGACGCGTTGAAAGTCGAGCGTGCCGAACCGGACGAACACGAGCAGCACGCCGAGAATGAACGCCACATCGCCGATGCGATTGACGATGAACGCTTTCTTGCCGGCGTCGGCCGCCGACGGCTTCTGATACCAGAACCCGATCAGCAGGTAAGAACAAAGCCCGACCCCCTCCCAACCGACGAACAGAATAAGGAAGTTGGCGCCGAGCACGAGCAGCAGCATGAAGAACGCGAACAGGTTCAGATACGAGAAATACCGCGCATACTCCGGCGCCGGCTCGTCGTGCATGTAAGCCGTCGAGTAGAGATGGATGAGGAAGCCGACGCCCGTGACGACCAGGATCATCAGCGCCGACAGCGGATCGAGGCGGAGGGTCAGGGGAACCTGAAAGTCGCCCGATGCAATCCACGTAAAGACGGTCTCAACGAGCTCGCGGCGCTCCGTCGTCTGCCCCACCAGCGCGGCGACTTCAGCCACCGACACGCCAAACGCCGCGAACATCGCGAGCGACGCAAGGCCGCCAGAAACGGCCTTCGACACACGTCCGCCAATGAGCGTATTGATTAGAAATCCGAGAAGCGGCAGCAGCGGGATCCAGATGAGCATCGCCGGCTACCCTCTCAGCTGACGGAACGCATCAGGGTTGAGCGTTTCCAGGTGCCGGAACAGCGCAATGACGAGCGCGAGGCCCACGGCGGCTTCCGCCGCCGCAACCGTCACCACGAAGAAGACGATGATTTGGCCATCTGCAGAGCCGAGAAAATGACCGAACGCGATGAACGACAGGTTGACGGCGTTCAGCATCACCTCGATCGACAGCAACATCGTGATGACGTTGCGCCGCAGGAGCACGCCGGCCACGCCCATGGTGAACAGGACACCCGACAGGATGAGGTAGTGATTCAGCGCCGCCATGCCTTCTTCCCGCTCAGATGCCGCCCCGCGAGGGCGATCGATCCGACCATGGCTACCAGGATGAGCACCGACGTCGCTTCGAAGGCGAACCCGTAGCGCGTGAAGAGAATCCTGCCGATCTCCTCGACCGACCACGCGGTCTCGCGCTCGGCTCCCGCCAGCGCCGCGCCGACGCTCCGCGATCGATTCAGCGCCCAGACCAGCTCGACGGCCATCACGCCGGCCAGAATCGCGCCAAACCACCGCACCGTCGGCCCCCCGCCGTCCGACGCAGCCTGGTTGTCTGCGACGGCATGCTCGTGCGAGACGTTGAGCAGCATGACGACAAACAGGAACAGCACCATGATGGCGCCCGCATACACGATGATCTGCGTAACCGCGACAAACGGCGCGTCGAGCATCACGTACAGGCCAGCGAGCGCCACAAAGGACAGAATCAGCAGGAGCACGCTGTAGATCGGATTCGGCTGCGCGATGACGAGCAGCGTCGACACGACGGCCAGCGCCGCGAACCCGTAGAAGAAGACGAGGTTATGCGCCAAAGTACAACACCCCCGCTGCGGTCACGAGCAGGTTGACGACCGACAACGGCAACAGGGCCTTCCAACCGAACTGCATCAACTGGTCGTAGCGATACCGCGGCAGCGTCCAGCGCATCCAGACGTAGAAGAACAGGATCGCGCTCACCTTCAGAAGAAACCAGATCCAGCCGAACGACTCTGGGAGGAACGGGCCATGCCATCCGCCGAGAAAAAGGTCGGTCGCCACGGCGGAGACCGTCACCATGTTGATGTACTCCGCCATGAAGAACATGGCGAAGCTCATGCTGCTGTACTCGGTGTGATACCCCGCGACGAGTTCCTGCTCGGCTTCTGGAAAATCAAATGGCGCGCGGTTGGTCTCGGCGATGCCCGCCGTCATGAAAATGAAGAAGCTGACCGGCTGCAGAAAGATGAACCAGCGGGGAATCACCCCGAGCCATGCGCCCGACTGCGCGTTCACGATGTCGCGCAGCGAAAGGGACCCCGCCAGCAAGAGCACGCTCGCGAGCGCCAGGCCATACGACAGCTCGTAGCTGATCATCTGGGCTGACGATCGCAGCGCTCCCAGGAGCGAGTACTTGCTGTTGGAGCTCCACCCGGCGAGGACGATGCCATAGACGCCCATCGACGTGATCGCAAATACGAACAGCACCGCCACGTTGATGTCGGCGATCTGCAGCGAAATGGGCTCGGGAAGGAGGCCCCAGAATGTGGTCGCTGCACCGAAGGGCACCACCGCAAACGCGGTGAAGGCCGTCGTTGCGGCGATGATCGGCGCCAGCGTGAAGAGGATCGCGTCGGCCGCTTTCGGGCGCAGGTCCTCCTTCATCATCAGCTTGATGATGTCGGCCAGCGGCTGCAGCATGCCGTACGGGCCCACCAGGGTTGGGCCCATGCGCTGCTGGATCTTCGCCGCCACCTTCCGCTCGACGTAGACCATGATGGCCGCCGAGTTCAGCAGCATGAAGAAGACGAAGCCCAGGATGGCGAGCTGAGCAATTAACGTGGGGGAGACGCTCACTTTTTAGTCGTTGGTCATTGGTCGTTGGTCGTTAGTCCCAGTCGTTGGTCGTTGGTCTTCGGCGTCGGTCTTCTGAAAAAGCGCCTCCGCGCCTCTGCGTCGAACGTCCGTGCGCTAATGAGAATGCGCGGCAGCGGCCGTGCGCCGGCGCCACGGAGCCGGTACGGTGCAGCGTCCTTCGCGCACGTGCGCCTCATACTCCCCCCTGAAATTCTTCAGCGTCGTCAACGCAGGCGTCGCCGCGGCATCACCGAATGCGCAGAGCGTCTTGCCCGCGATGAGGCCGGCAACGTTCTCGAGCAGCGCCAGATCCTTCATCTCGCCCTCGCCACGCTCGATCTTCTCGAGAATATTCAGGAGCCACTGCGTGCCTTCGCGGCACGGCGTGCATTTTCCGCATGATTCGTGACGATAGAAGCGCAGCAGGTTCTCGGCCAGCCACACCATGCAGGTCGTGTCGTCGAGGACGATGATGCCGGCCGAGCCGAGCAGGGATCCGGCCTTGGCAACGCCGTCGAAACTCGCCTGGATGTCGAGCTGATCGGGAAGAAGAATCGGCACCGACGATCCGCCCGGGATGACGGCCTTCAACGGGCGGCCATCGCGCACACCCCCGGCGACGTTGAAGATCAGCTCGCGCAGCGTGATGTTCATCGACGCTTCGTAGACACCGGGCCTCTCTACATGGCCGCTGATGCAGTAGAGCTTCGGTCCGCCGTTCTTCTCTGGCCCAAGCGCCGCATACCACTCTGCTCCGCGCAGCAGGATCGACGGCACGTTGCTGAGAGTCTCGACGTTATTGACGGCGGTCGGCGCGCCATAGAGTCCGGCAATCGCCGGGAAGGGCGGCTTCAGCCGCGGTTGCGCGCGCTTGCCCTCGAGCGATTCAAGGAGCGCGGTTTCCTCGCCGGCCTCGTACGCACCGGCGCCGCGATGGATGAAGATGTCGCAGTCCCAACCAAGACCCATGACGTTTTTGCCGACGTAGCCCTTCTTGTAGGCATCCTCGAGCTGCTGCTCGAGCACGTGCTGCACGTGCAGAAACTCGCCGCGGATGTAGATGTAGGCGACCTTGGCACCGATGGCGTGGCACGCAATCAGGCAGCCCTCGAACAGCAAGTGAGGGTTGCGCTCCATCAACAGATGATCTTTGAAGGTCCCGGGCTCGCTCTCATCGGCGTTGCAGACGATGTACTTCGGCTTCGGCGTGTCCTTTACGACGAACTGCCACTTCATGCCCGCGGGGAAACCTGCACCGCCGCGCCCCTTCAAGCCAGAGGCCTTGACGAGCTCGATCACGTCGTTGGGCTTCATCCCGAGCGCGGTGCGCAATCCCTGGTAACCCTCGTGCTTCAGATAGAAGTCGAGCGTGTAGCAGTGCGGCTCGCGAACGAACTTTGTCAGTATCGGTTCCACGTTTTTCCCTGAGCCCTCAGCCCTTAGCCCTATCAGGGCTCTGATGATGGCATCCCGTCAGCGCGTCTTCTCCGCGCGCGCGAAGGTCGTCGGCCAGCTTCTTCGCATCCTCTGGCTGAAGACATTCATGCCAGCTGTCGTTCACCATCACGAGCGGAGCGCGATCACAGGCACCGAGACACTCCACTTCCATCAACGTGAAGGTACCTGTCGAGTCCGTGTCGTTCGGCTGGATCCCGAGCGCCGTCGTCAGCTCTTCGGTGACCCGCTCCGCGCCTCGCAGTGCGCACGGCAGCGTGCGGCACACCTGCACGACGAACTTCCCCATGGGCCGCGTGTAGAACATCGTGTAAAACGAAACGACGTCCTCCACCTCTGCCGCTGTGCAGCCGATGGCCTCTGCCACATGCTGCATCGAGCTCAAAGAGATGTAGCCCAGCTGCCGCTGGACGAGATAGAGGGCCGGCAGGATCGCGGACTTCCGCCCCTCGGGCGGGTACCGCTTCGCGATGTCCTCGAGGCGCGCCCGGTTGTCCGGCTCGTACGCGAACACCTTCCCATCGTCGTACGGCATCTTGCGCGTCGAGCGATGGAACTCGCGGTAGTCGATCTTTGGATGAAAGCTCATCGATCCACGTCCCCCATGACGACGTCGATCGATCCAATCACGGCAATTACATCCGCGATCAGTCCGCCGACAATCATCCTGGGTAGCGCCTGGCATGCCAGAAGTGAGGGCGACCTCGCTTTGACGCGCCACGGACGGTTCGTGCCGTCGGCGACGACGTAGAAGCCGTGCTCGCCGCGCGCGCCTTCCACTGGCACGTACGCCTCGCCCGCCGGAACCGTGAACCCCTGCGAGTAGATCAGGAAGTGCTGAATCAGCGCTTCCATTTCCGTATAAACGCGATCCTTCGGCGGCGGTACGACCGATGGCGCGTCGGCCGCAAACACGCCGGCCGGCGTAATGCGCGACAGGGCCTGCCGGCACAGCGTCACGCTCTGTCGCATTTCCTCGATGCGCACGAGATAGCGGTCGTAGACGTCTCCGTCGGTACCGACCGGCACGTTGAAGTCGAACGTGTCGTATCCGCTATACGGAAACGCCTTGCGCACGTCGTAGTTCCAGCCCGCGGCGCGTCCGATGGGCCCGGCAAGACTGAAGGCCATGCAGTCGTCTTTCGACAATCTGCCGACACCGCGAGTGCGCGTCACGTAAATCTCATTTCCCGTCAGCAGGTCTTCGTATTCGTTCAGCTTGGTAGGGAACGTTTCGAGAAACAGCGTGACCGCCTCGTGAAACCCCCGCGGAAGATCTTCGCGAAGTCCGCCGACACGGATGTAGCTGGGGAACATCCGGAAGCCGGCGATGCGCTCGTTGATGTCGAGCAGCAGCTCGCGCTCGCGGAAGCAATAGAGCATGACCGACACCGCGCCGACTTCCATGGCATGGGTGCCCAGCCAGACCAGATGACTGTTGATGCGCTGAAGCTCGGCGAGGAGCACGCGAATCCACTTCACGCGATCCGGCATCTCCAGCCCGAGCAGCTTCTCGACCGACAGCGAGTACGCGAAGGAGTTCGATTGCGCGCTGAGGTAATCCATGCGCTCGACGAGCGGGATGACCTGCTGAAATTTCTTCTGTTCGCAGGTCTTCTCGATGCCCGTGTGCAGATAGCCGATGGTCGGCGCCGCGGAAACGACCGTCTCGCCATCGAGCTCCAGCACCAGCCGCAACACGCCGTGCGTGCTGGGGTGCTGCGGCCCCATGTTCACGGTCATCGTTTCCGTTCGAATCTCCGCCATGCCTCTACAGGTCTCGCTCCACGAGCTCGCACACTGCGTGAATCAGCGTGCGGTGCACTTCCTGAATGCGCGCCGTCACCGCGTGCGGCACGTTCAGGTGCAGGTCGGCCGCGGGACCAATCGTGCCGCCGTCCCTGCCGGTCAGCGCGACGGTGGCCAGTCCCCGCGATTTCGCAAACGTCAACGCCTCCAGGACGTTCGGGGACGTGCCGCTCGTGGAGATGCCCCACGCGACGTCGCCCCGGCGGCCGAGTCCTTCAATCTGCCGAGCAAACACTCTCTGGTAGCTGTAGTCGTTGGCCACCGACGTGATGATGCTGGTATCTGTCGTCAGCGCGATAGCGGCCAGGGCGCGCCGCTCACGCGAAAACCGCCCGACCAGTTCCGACGCAAAGTGCTGTGCGTCGAGCGCGCTCCCGCCGTTTCCAAACACCAGCAACTGTCCGCCGGCGGCGAATGCGGTTTTCAGCAGGTCTGCCGCCGCAACGATCCCACCGGCGAGCCGGCCGCCCGACTGCTCTTGCAGGGCCGCGGTGTCCCGGAAGATCTCTTCGACGAACCGCTCGCGGTCACCTCCCGGCACGTGCCGCCCTGTCCTTCGCGAGATTGGCGCGGAACTCGTCCTCCGATACCTGCAGCGGCTGGGACGAGCGCGGCTTCAATCGAATCTGCACCGGGAAATCCTTCCGTAGCGGGTGTCCCTCCCAGTCGTCCGGCATCAACAGCCGCCGCAGATCGCCGTGGCCGTCGAACTCGATGCCAAACATGTCCCAGACCTCGCGCTCGAGCCAACCGGCGCCTGGCCAGACGCCCTGCACCGTCTGCAGCCGCGCTGCCGTGCCGGACACGGTGACCTTCACGCGC
>JAMQPK010000113.1 GCA_023717525.1 Vicinamibacterales bacterium
TGGTTCCGATGTGGGTGATCTTCAGCATGGTCGTCACGCCGTCGCTCGCGTATGTTGCCGCCGCAGCCTCTGAGGCAGGTGTAGAGTCGTACGGCGTCGTCTACGGTGTCTACAACGTGGCGTGGGCGATCGGATTGATGGCGGGGCCGGCTGCGGGTGGATTCCTGCTCGAACGGATCGGATTCGGGCCGCTGACCGTCGGCTGGAGTGCGCTGTTGCTCCTCACGGGACTGGCACTGGCGCGGCTGCGTTGAACTGCACATGCTGACACCGACGCCACAGGCTGAACTTTCGCTTTCGTCAGCTCCTGCCGATAGTCACAGCAAGCTCCGAATGGGAACCAACGGCCACAACGGTCTCGGCACAAATCTCACGTACACGAAGTTTCTGTTCGTCCTGCCGTACCAGGAAGATGCGCCGACTCTTTTGAAGATTCGAACCGCCGGCTCGAACATCTGCAGGGGCTTCTTCAACGACTACGACGCCGAAGGCTCGCGCGAGGGGCAACCGCAGGAGACGATTCAGTTTCTACAGGCCGACGGTACGCTCGAAGGGCGCGAGGGTATCAGCGCTGCCCGCTTCGTGGCTCAGGTGTCGGCGAACTACAGGCCTCGCCTCGACGAAGTCATGTGCGAGCTGAAGCGGCGCATCGCCGGCAGCGCCGATCTGATGGTGCTCGAAGGCGCCGAACGGGCCACGCGCTACACCAGCGCCGAAATGCACAACTACGCGTACAAGTCCGCGCAGCCGCGGGTGTCGGGCCGAACCGCACGAAACGCCATCATCATGCCGATGAGCAAGGCCGCCGCCTGGTGGGAGAAATCGGCACTCGAGCGCCATGCCTACTTTTATCCGCATCAGGATTCGTCGGGCTGTCCGGCAAAAGGGCATGCGAAGGCGGCCGAGCCCGGCATCTCCACGATTTTCCGCAAGCTGTACCACAACCCGGACGGGTATCAACGGCCGAACGAGTTCGATTTCATTACCTATTTCGAATCCACGGACGAAAATCTTCCGGTGTTCGAAAGGATTTGCGCGTCCCTGCGCGACCAGACCCAGAACCCCGAGTGGAAGTACGTGACTGAGGGACCGGAATGGCGTGGAAGAAGGGTTCTGCGCTGGTAACTGAGAATTGAAGATTGAAGATTGGAAAATTGTTACATTACGAATCTTCAGTCTTCAATGTAGAGAGTCGCAGTATTTCCTTCCATTCGCCCTCGCTCACCGGCATCACCGACAATCGCGGCAGACGCGTCAGAGGGAACGACGCGAACGCCTTCGACGCCTTGATCTCGGCCAGCGTCACGGGCCGGGCGAGCGCTCGCTCGGGAGCGACGTCGACGACGTGCGCCTTGCCGGCCTTGTCCTTCGGATCGAGGTAAGCATCGCTTGTGGCCTTCGCGATGCCGACGACCGCCTTCTGGTTGCCGGTGTGGTAATAGAAGATACGGTTGCCCTTCCGGACGCTGCGCAAGTGTTTCTGTGCCAGAGGGTTCCTGACCCCCGCCCAGACGGTGCGCTCGTCCTTCGTCAGCGCGTCGAAGCTGTAGCTGGTCGGCTCTTCTTTAAACAGCCAGTTCATAGGGCATCTACTGTAGACTAAGCTCCAGAATTCCCCCGCCCTTTATCTTTTTCGGGTCGGTCAAGGAGGCAGGTATGAAGCGTGTTTTGGCGATTGCGTGCGTGTTGAGCCTGGCGGCAGTCGGAACCGCCCTGGCGGCGATTGGGTCTGAAGCAGACTACTCGGCGGCGATGAAGGAAGTCGGATCGACCAACGGCGCGCTCGGCAAAGCGATTGCCAGCAGCTCGGCGACCGATGCGGCGGCGGCGTCCGCCAAGCTCGAAGCGCTCTTCAAGGACGTGAACGCGTACTGGACCGCGAAGAAGGTTGACGACGCCACGACGGCATCGGCCAGCGCCATCGCTGCCGCACAGGCCATTTCGAAGGCTGTAGCCGCCAACGACATGGCGGCGGCCACTGAAGCGCGGACGAAGCTGGGCGCCACCTGCATGGCGTGCCACACCGCGCATCGCGAGAAGACGCCCGAGGGCGGCTGGAAGATGAAATAGCGCGATCACCAACGGTCGTGCAGGACATGTGGGATGGAGCGGATCTGGTCCGCCCCATCCCATTTTTTTTGCGGGGCGTCACACTGCAGACGGGGACAGGCAGGACCGGGATGATGATGACGGTGAGGTTTTTCGGGCGGGTGGCATTCATCCAAGCACAAAGCACGCGCTGTGCCATGCATGGCGACCAAGCATCAGGGGAATTGTTGACGCGCGAAGTCCGAAATTTCGGAGGGCTCGAAATTTATCCTAGTGAGCGGAACCGGGCCGGCGTATTCCCAGCTTCAACATGCGGCTGTCCAGCGTGTTGGGCTTCAGCCCAAGAAGCTCGGCCGCTCCTCCACGCCCGCGGACGCGCCAGCCGACCTGCTCGAGGACCCGCTGGATCTGTCCTGCTTCGATCTCGTCCAGCCGGTTGCTGTTTGCCGGCGTTTCGGCCCCCGTTGCCGGCATTTGAACGACGAGGCGCGGCCCCTTCGAAATGATCACCGCCCGCTCAATCACGTTCCGAAGCTCGCGGATGTTTCCCGGCCAGTGGTAGGCGCTCAGGGCTGCGATACTCTCTTTGGAAATCGAATCGATCGGCTTGCGAAAAGCCTTTGAGTACTCCTCGATGAACGCCCAGCACAGCGCCGGAATATCCGCAGTCCGTTCCCTCAGAGGAGGAACGGTGATGGGGAAGACGTTCAGGCGGTAAAACAAATCCTCTCGAAATGCGCGGTCCTCAACCGCTTTCTGCAGATTGCGGTTTGTGGCCGCGATAATCCGCACGTCGACCTTGACCGGCTGCCCGCCACCCAGGCGCTCGATGACCTTCTCTTGAAGGACTCGCAACAGCTTCACTTGCGCGTCGAGCGGCAGGTCGCCTATTTCGTCCAGGAAGATCGTCGAGTCGTGCGCCATTTCGAATCGGCCGATCTGCCGCGACAGCGCACCGGTGAAGGCCCCGCGTTCGCGGCCGAACAACTCGCTCTCGATGAGCGTCGGCGGAAGGGCAGCGCAGTTGATCGTCACCATCGCCCGCCCACGCCGCTCGCTCATGCGGTGAATGGCCTGGGCGAAGACCTCCTTGCCGCAACCCGTCTCACCGAGCAGTAGAACGGTGGCACCGGTTGGCGCCACGACCTCGACTTGTTCGAGCACCAGCCGAGCCGCCTGGCTCTCCGCGACGATGCCGCTCTGAGTTGCCGGCGATTTCGCTCGTCGTCGTAGTTGCTGGTTTTCGACCAGCAGTGTGTCGCGCAATTCCTGCAGTTCGGACACGGCGTCAGCGAAACGCTCTTCGCATTCCTGACGGACCACCATCTGGCCGAACACCGCTGTGACAAGACGAAGGCGAGCGATCACGGCCGGGGACCACTCCCGGTGATCGCGAATCGTCGTGCAGCCGAGCACGCCCCTGAACTGCCCAGCCACCATAAACGGTATCGCAGCGCCAGACTTGGCACCGAAACGGGCGACGCCCTGACGGTCCTCGGGACTCGGCAGATCCTCAGCCCGGGCGTACGACACAATTTCACCTTGTTGCATACGTGAGAGTATCCATGGGACCTGCATGCTGGCCGACTCGCCGGACTGGAGGACGCGGAACTCGGGCCGCGTCCAGGTATGCGCGACCTCCGCGTCCTCCACGAGCCCTGACACCTGCCACCACGAGCATCGGTCGACGTTCAGGCACTCCGCGAGCCGAGCCAGGGCATTGACGATGACCTCGTCGACCTTTTCGGGCCGAGCCTCGACAAACGAGACAGCCAGCTCTGTGACAAAACGCTCGAACTCGCTGAGCTCGGAGGCCGTTCCGGTAGGGTCCTGCTGGAGCATCACAATAGTGCACTGAATTATAGCAGCGCCGCTCCAGGGGTTGGCACAGGGTCTGCGTATGGAGGGGCGTTCGTCCCTGGCGAAAAGATGGTACCTCAACCTTTTAGTGTGAAAATCAGGTGGTCCGTGCCGCCCGGTGAATCACGGCCCATTGCGTCCGCGCTGCAAGGTCTGATGGTGTCGATCCGCAACGAACCCGGTAGTGTCGGCTGCTCCCTGACGACCGAAATGGGCGGGAATGTCGTCATCAGCTACGTGGAGAACTGGAAGACAGAGAACGACTTGAAGCACCAACTGTGTTCGGACCGGTTCAGGGCACTGTTTGAACTGATGGAGCAGGCGAGCCAGCCCCCGGCGATCGAGTTCACGCTGCGGGAGGTGGTCCGCGGCCTCGATTACGTC
Organism: Vicinamibacterales bacterium; assembly: GCA_023717525.1. Lineage (GTDB taxonomy): Bacteria > Acidobacteriota > Vicinamibacteria > Vicinamibacterales > JAMQPK01 > JAMQPK01. Next base: position 4,294 of record JAMQPK010000113.1, read on the forward strand.
AACGAGGTCCGAGGCTTCGCAGCTCCTTGAGTCGCAGGCGAATCTCACGAAGGACGTCCGGGAATTTCGGAGGAGGCTCCAATCGCTCGGAGGCCCCGGAAAGCCACGAATGAACACGGATCAGAGCAGATCTGATAAGGAGAGATCACTATGACAGCGGCAAACGGACAATGGGCGCGGTCGCTGGGGATGGCCGCGGCGCTGGTGCTTGGAACGGTAGGCTACGCACGTGCGCAGGCGGCCCCAGCAGATGCCAAGCCGAGCCTGGAAATTTACGGATTTGCGATGCTCGACATGGGCATCAACCTCAACACCATCGCTCCCAATTGGTACGACACGATGAGGGTCACCAAACTGCCCTCCTTCGACAAGCAGTACGGGGAAGATGGCAGCACCTTCGCCGGCGTGCGTCAGACCAGGCTGGGCGTGCGCAGCTCGACGCCAACGGCTATGGGCGATCTGAAGACCACGTTCGAGTTCGAGTTGTTCGGGACCGGCGTCGACGAGGGACAGACGACGTTCCGTCTGCGCCATGCTTACGGCGAGCTCGGCAAGTTTGGTGCGGGACAGACCTGGAGCGTGTTCATGGACCCCGACGTATTCCCGAACTCGCTCGAGTACTGGGGTCCAACGGGCATGGTGTTCTTCCGCAACATCCAGGTGCGTTGGATGCCGATCCAGGGCGACACGCGCCTGACGCTGGCGATGGAACGTCCAGGTGCATCGGGCGACGCCGGCGTGGCGGCCGACCGCATCGAACTGCAAAACGTGAAAGGCCGTAACCCGATGCCGGACATCACCGGGGAGTACCGCATGGGCGGCAAGAAGGGCTACGTCGAGGTCGCCGGCGTCGTGGGCAAGATGAACTGGGACGACGTCCTCCCCGATCAGTACGACCTATCGGGCAGCGCGACGCGGTGGGGCCTCAACTTCAGCTCCAACGTGAAGCTGGGCTCGCGCACAACACTGCGCGCGCAACTGGTGTACGGCGAGGGCATCCAGAACTACATGAACGATTCACCGGTTGACGTCGGTATTGTCCGTAACCCCGGCAACGCCCGGACGCCGATTGAAGGCCAGGCCATTC
>JAMQPK010000097.1 GCA_023717525.1 Vicinamibacterales bacterium
CAATTGGTACAACCTGCGGGACTGGGCCGATCACATGGGTGCGCGCGCGGTGAAACTGGTGTGGGGCATCGGCCGCCACGGACCGGGCAACGACACCTTCTTCATGGTTCACGATCCCGACAACAACCTGGCCGAGATCTCTTCGGAGCTGGAGACTTGCGCCGAGGATCGCCCCATAGGCTCATGGCCCCATCGAATGGAGACGCTGAATAAGTGGGGCATCGCCATCATGCGTAGTTGAAATGAAACTCCTCAGCTATCTGAATCAAGGCAAGTCCTCGTACGGCATTCACACGTCCGACGGCATCGTCGATCTGGGTCGACGCCTGGGAACGTGGGCGCCGACGCTGAAGTCACTGTTAGCCGCGAACGGCCTATCGAAACTGGCGGCGTTGGCAGGCGAGCGCCCCGACGTCGCGCTCGCGGACGTGGTGCTGCTGCCGGTCATTCCCGATCCAGCAAACATCATCTGCGTCGGTCTCAATTACGAAGAGCATCGCGCTGAGACGGCGCGGCCCACCGCCATGCATCCAACGATTTTCACGCGCACGGTCGAATCATTGCAGGCGCACGGTCAGCCACTGCTGATCCCGCGGGAGTCCGACCAGTTCGACTACGAGGGCGAGCTCGCCGTCGTTGTCGGTCGCGCAGGCCGTCGGATCGCCGAAGCACATGCCTGGGAGCACATCGCAGGCATCTCCTGCTTCAACGACGCGAGCGTGCGTGACTGGCAATATCACACGCATCAATTCACACCGGGCAAGTGCTTTCCGCTCACGGGTGCCCTCGGCCCGGCGCTGGTGACTACGGATGAGCTGCCGGACAACCGCATCGTGCGGATCGAGACGCGCCTGAACGGCAAGATCATGCAACAAGCCGATACCGGCCAGATGCTGTTCTCCGTGCCGCGCCTGCTCGCTTACATCTCGACATTCATGAAGTTGCAGCCGGGCGATGTCATCGCCACAGGCACACCCGGCGGCGTCGGCGCGAAACGCAAGCCGCCCGTGTGGATGCGTGATGGCGACGTCGTCGAAGTCGAGATCGAGCGCGTCGGTCTATTGAGCAATTCTTGCCGTAAGGAAGGAATATCGGACTAGCGCGCGGCGGCGTCGATGTCTCGCGTGTCTACGCGGCCGCCTCGGCTACTACTCTGTTTTCGATATGACCGATGCTGGCGATCTCTACGCGTACCACATCGCCGACCTTGAGCATGCCGTCCGCGCCACCGGCAATCCCCACACCGGCACACGTACCTGTTGCCAGCAGATCGCCCGGTTCCAGTGTCATCACCTTGGTGAGATGCTCGATCTGCGCATAGATGTTGTAGATCATGTCGCGGGTATTGCCGTTCTGGCGCAGCGTGCCATTGACATAGAGGCGTAAATCCAGCGCATGCGGATCGGCGATTTCGTCCGCGGTCACGATCCAGGGACCAATCGGGCCATGAGTGTCGAAGCTCTTTCCCAGGGTGATGGTCGGACTTTGAAACTGCCAGTCGCGTGCAGTCACATCGTTGGCTACGAAATAGCCGCCGATCACGTCCTTGGCATCAGTCGCGGAAACGTGGCGACAACGCTTGCCGATGACGACTCCCAGCTCCGCCTCGTAATCGACCATGGTCGACACGCGCGGATAGTCCACCGGGTCGAAGGGACCCGTGATGCACGAAACCTGCTTGTTGAACCAGATCTGTGTCTTCGGCGCCGTTACGCCGCCCTTGCGCGCTTCCTCGACGTGATCGGCGTAGTTCATGCCGATGGCGAGATATTTCTGCGGATCGGGAATGGGTGCCTCGAGTTTCACTGAGCTCAATGACAAGCCGCCCGTCGCCTTCGTCAACGCCGCAGTAATGCGGCCGCGCAGCTCAGCGCCCGCAACCAGCACCTCCCTGATCGTTCGTGGCGCCTGTGGCACCAACAGCGCCAGCGGAAAAATCTGATCATCCACTACAACCCCGATCTGGGGTTGTCCACCGACGGTGAACCGCGCGAGTTTCATCTCGAACTACCTTTCAAGAAACTTGAATTCGACTACAGACAAAGATTCAGGGACTCATGCCGCAGGTTTTTTGGCTGCCTGGGTCGCGCGCCTCTGATACCAGATCACCAGCGCGATCACGGCGGCCACAAGATTCATGAAGCCGAGCAACTGAAGCGCCTGTGGCA
>JAMQPK010000138.1 GCA_023717525.1 Vicinamibacterales bacterium
GCAATGCTCCAATCTTCAATCTGCAATTCACCAAGCGTTCCACACGTACTGAAGGACTGCGATCGCCGCCGCGCCTGCGGCATCGGCGCGCAGCGTCCGGCTGCCGAGGCTCACGAGCAGGACGCCGGAGTCCGCGGCGCCTTCCACCTCTTGCGGATCCCATCCCCCCTCTGGTCCGACCATAACCACGGCTTCGGTTGGGATGTTGGCTTCCAGGCTGCGAAGGTCTCTGACGGCTCCTGAAGCTGCCGCCGAGGGCTCTACCAGCATCACTCGTGTTCGCCCTCCCTTCATTCGCAGGAGGTCGCTCATCTCGACTGGCGCGAGGACGGGCGGCACCACGGCGCGCCCACACTGTTTCACCGACGCGATCACGGTTCGATCCCAGCGCTCCTGACGCACACCCGTACGCAACGCCGACTTCGGGATGTCCGTCCGGCGGCTCAGGACCGGTTGCACCGCCGCCACACCCAGCATGACCGCGTCGCTGATCACCCGATCCATCTTGTCGCTTTTCAAGAGAGCCTGGGCCAATGTGAGCGCGACCTTCGATTCGGCCGCTGGCTGCCGCGCAGTGGTTGCGCGAACCATCACCTTTCCGGCGCGAACGGTCTCGACGCGCGCAAGCGCCTCCCGGCCGCGTCCGTCGAAGATAGCGACGGTATCGCCTGGTTTCAGTCTCAATACGCGCGCGAGGTGCTGCGCCTCGTCGTCGGGAAGCGGCACGTCGCGATCGCCGGCGAAGTCTGGCGCATAGAAGCGGTGCACGGGGTGAATTGTACCGGCTTTGGGCTTTCGACTTTGGGCTTTGGGTACTGCCAAGGCCCCAGAGCCTAAAGCCGAGAGCCCAGAGCCTGTATACTGCGCACGTGTTTTTCCGGGGACAAACGATCGGGAAATACAAGATTCTGTCGCCCATTGGCAGCGGCGGATTCGGGACCGTGTACCTTGCCGAAGATACCTGGATCGACAAAAAGGTCGCCATCAAGGTTCCTCACCGGCAGAACGTCAACTTCGGCGACTTGTTGCACGAGCCTCGGCTCCTGGCATCGCTGAACCATCCCAACATCGTCTCGATTCTCACGGCAGAAAAACAGGAGAATATTTTCTTCATCGTGATGGAATACGTCCCGGGCGACACGCTCGAGGCGATCATCTCGCGCGACGGCACGATTGATCTCACCCGCACGCTTGACTACACCTGTCAGATTTGCAATGCGCTCGATCACGCTCATCAGCAGGGCGTCATGCATCGCGATCTGCGGCCGGGCAATGTTCTGGTGACCGAGGGCGGACTCCTGAAGGTTGCCGATTTCGGCACGTCTCGCTTCGTCGAACTCGCCGCACACGGCACCACCGTGATCGGCAGCCCTCCATACATGGCGCCGGAGCAATTCGAGGGCAGGGCCGTGCTGGCGTCCGACATCTACTCGCTCGGCATCACGATGTATCAGATGTTGACCGGCGCGCTGCCCTACAACACACCTGCGCCGGGCGACATCAAGAAGCTCAGGACCGGGGATCTGGTGTCGCCTCCGCGCACGAGGAACTCGAGCATCCCCTCGGCGATCAACGATATCGTGATGAAGGCGGTTGCGCCGGACGTCGGCGCGCGCTACCAGCGAGCCAGCGAGCTGCTGGCCGATCTGCTTTCCGCGCGGGGACGCCCGACGCCCCGTTCGATCATCCGTCAACCCGTGTCCACACCGGCAGCTGCGGCGTCACCTGCCGAAGATGTGCAGAGCATCCACTCCCGCCTGAAGGCACGCGAGACTCCCAGACCCACGTTCTGCTGGCACTGCCGTAAGCCGCTCCACGCACGTTCTGCGCGCTGCCCGTTTTGTGGCGAAGCGCAGTAGGTGCTAAGCTTTTTTGAAGGAGCATAGTCATGGCTTTCTCGGGGACCGGCAAGATCTGGATGAACGGGACATTGGTGGATTGGAAGGACGCCACCATTCACGTCGCGTCCCACGTCATTCACTACGGCAGCGGCGTCTTCGAAGGCGCGCGCTGCTACGACACCCGCAAGGGATCGGCTGTGCTCCGGCTCGATGCGCACATCAAGCGCCTGCTTGCATCGGCGAAGATCTACCGCATGGACTCTCCCTACACGCAGCAGCAGCTTGAAACCGCCGTGCTCGATACCGTTCGCGTGAACGGCTTCAAGGCCTGCTATATCCGCCCTCTGATGTACCGCGGCTACAACGCGCTCGGGGTCAATCCCCTCCCGAACCCGGTCGACGTGGCCGTGATGGTCTGGGAATGGGGCGCGTACCTCGGCGCCGAAGCGCTCGAGAAGGGCGTGGACGTGTGTGTGAGCTCGTGGAATCGGATGGCGCCGAATACGTTCCCGTCGCTCTCGAAGACCAGCGGCAACTACGCCAATGCCGCCTTGATCCGGATGGAAGCCGAGGCCAACGGCTACAGCGAAGGCATCGCGCTCGATACGTTCGGCTACGTCAGCGAAGGCAGCGGCGAGAACATCTTCGTCGTGAAGGACGGGATCATCTACACGCCGCCGTTGAGCGCCTCGATTCTGCCGGGCATCACGCGCGACATGATCGTGCAGATCGCGCACGACCTCGGCTATCGCGTCAGCCAGGAGAACCTTCCGCGCGAGATGCTCTATATCGCCGATGAGGTGTTCTTCGTGGGCACCGCCGTTGAAATCACGCCGGTACGGTCGGTCGACAAGATTACGGTCGGCAACGGACGTCGTGGGCCCATCACCGAGGCGATTCAGCGTCGATTCCTCGGCGTGATCGCCGGCGATAGCGCGGACACGCACAACTGGCTGACCTATCTGGACCGGGCATCAGGCTCGCCCGAGCCGGTGGGCGCAGCGGTCAAAGCGCGCTAATACACGCAACCTCATCGGCCGATACTAGTAGGGGTTATGCACATCGACGAACTCCTTCGTATCGCCGTCGGCAAAGGCGCGTCCGATCTTCATCTCAAGGTCGGCGCTTTTCCGATGATGCGCGTCTCCGGCGCCCTCATACCCGTCAATGAGGAAAAACGGCTCGAGAGCGAGGATACGCGCACTATGGGCCACGGCGTCATGTCGCCCGCTCAGAAGAAGAAGTTTGAGGAGCAACAGGAGGTCGACCTGGCCTACAGCGTCGCCGGGCTGGGCCGCTTCCGCTGCAACGTCTTTCAGCAACGCGGCACCATCGGCATGGTCCTGCGCGTCATCCCGACGCGAATTCTGACCATCGACGACCTGCTGCTGCCGCCGGTCCTGAAGCGCATCGCCGACGAAGAACGTGGCCTGGTGCTGGTGACCGGGACCACGGGCAGCGGCAAGAGCACAACGCTCGCGGCCATGATCGACCACATCAATGCCACCCGCACGTCGCACGTGATGACGGTCGAGGACCCTATCGAATTTCTGCATCGCGACACGCGATCGGTCGTGAACCAGCGCGAAGTGAACGTCGACACGCGCTCCTTCGCCCATGCGCTGCGAAGCGCGCTTCGACAGGATCCCGACGTCATCCTCGTCGGCGAAATGCGCGACTTCGAAACGATCGAAACGGCGCTGCTGGCCGCCGAAACGGGTCATTTGGTGCTTTCGACGCTGCATACGCTGGATGCGACGGAAACCATCAACCGCATCATCGCCGTCTATCCGCCTCACCAGCAGAAGCAGGTCCGCCTGCAGCTGTCCTCCGTGTTGAAGGCGGTCATTTCGCAGCGCCTCATTCCGCGCTGCGATCAGGGTGGACGCGTCCCGGCCGTCGAAGTCCTCGTGAACACCGCCTACGTGCGCGACTGCATCGTGGACAAAGACAAGACACACAACATCCACAGTGCGATCGCTCAGGGCACGTCGCAGTACGGGATGCAGACGTTCGATCAGTCGATTTTCGGGCTGTTCCAGCAGGGGCTGATTGCCTACGAAGAGGCCCTGCGCTGGGCTTCGAACGTGGACGAGTTCAAACTGAAGGTCCAGGGCATTTCGACCACATCCGACTCGGCGCGGGACGAAATGGCGAGAAGCGTCACCGGCGGAGCCGACGAAGCAATTCCCGGGCTTACGCGTTTCGGTTCGTGAAGAGGCCGCGCCCACCCGCCGATCCAGACTCGCCAAAAGCCGCCTATTTTCGCGCGCTCCGCTGGCTGACCGGCCGCGAGCTTTCTGAAGCGCAGGTCCGCGAACGCCTGGAAGATCGCGGCTACACCCGCGCAGCGGCTTCGCACGCCATCCAGCGTCTCAAGGACGAGCGCGCAATCGACGATCGGCGTGCCGCGACGGCTGTCGCTCGAACCGAAGCAAAGATCCGCCGGCGTGGCCCTCGGCGCGTCCTGTCGAAGCTGATGGCCATGCGTATCGATCGCGAGCTGGCTCAGGAGGTCGTCCGCGAACTCTTCGGCGAGGCTGACGAAGAGGAACTGCTGCGCGTGGCGCTCGAACGGCGCCTTCGCGGTCGCCCCGAACGGCTGGAGGACCCGGCCGAACGCCGGAAGATTCTTGCCCATCTCGTCCGGCAGGGTTTCTCCTCGTCGGCCGCCGTAAGCGCCGTCCGACGAAGATCCCGCCAGGACTCACAGTAAAATAGCCCATTCATGATGACGTCGAACGATATCCGCGCCTCTTTTCTGAAGTTTTTCGAGCAACGGGGCCACCGAAGTGTTCCCAGCTCGTCGCTGGTGCCTCAGGACGATCCAACCCTGCTGTTCACCAACGCGGGCATGAACCAGTTCAAGGACGTGTTCCTCGGCAAGGAAACACGCGACTACACGCGAGCGGCGAGCTGCCAGAAGTGCATGCGGGTGAGCGGCAAGCACAACGACCTCGAAAACGTCGGGCCGTCGCCGAGCCACCACACCTTTTTTCAGATGCTCGGGAATTTCTCGTTCGGCGACTACTTCAAGCAGGACGCCATCGCATTTGCCTGGGAACTCCTCACGGAGGGCTGGAGGATTCCGCCAGAGAAACTCCACGTGACGGTATTCAAGGGCGAGGAAGGCATTCCGCGCGACGACGAAACGCGGGGCCACTGGCTGAAGCATGTTTCAAGCGATCGGTTGTCGGAACTCGGTGCGGCCGACAACTTCTGGTCGATGGGCGAAACAGGCCCATGCGGGCGCTGCTCGGAGATTTACTACTTCCGGGGCAACGACGTGCCCTGTCCAGAGCCCGTGTGCCGAGGCGTGGAGTGCAGCTGCAGCCGCTACGTGGAAATCTGGAACAACGTGTTCATGGAATTCGATCGGCAGCCGGGCGGTGCGCTGAAACCACTCCCGGCTCCGTCGATCGACACCGGGATGGGCCTCGAGCGTATTACGGCGGTCCTGCAGGGCGTCTCGTCGAACTACGACACCGATCTCTTCGCCGGCCTCCTGACGGCAATCGGCAAGCGTGCCGGCGCAACGTACGGCAGAACGATGAATCAGAACGACATTTCGATGCGCGTCGTGGCCGATCATTCGCGCGCCATGACGTTTCTCATCGCCGATGGCGTCATGCCGTCGAACGAGTGGCGCGGCTACGTACTCCGCAAGATCATGCGCCGGGCGATGCGCCATGGCATGAAACTCGGCATCACTGAGCCATTTCTTCATTCCCTGGTCGATGTCATCGTCTCTGAAATGGGGGACGCCTACGCCGAGCTGCGCGCGAATCGCGACTCGGTCGTCAGCGTGGTGCGCAACGAGGAGGAACGCTTTGGCATCGTGCTGAGCGGCGGGCTCCCCCGCCTGGAAGACGCGATCGAGAAGGCTGCGGCATCGAGTCGCTCGCTTTCCGGCGATGAGGCTTTCAAGTTGTACGACACGTTCGGGTTGCCGCTGGATTTCATCGAGGATCTCGCAGGCGAACGGCACGTCGGCGTCGACCGGCATGGATTCGAACAGGCGATGGAAGGCCAGCGCGAAAAGGCACGCGCCAAGAGCGCCTTTGACGGAAAGAGGGCGCAGGATTTCTCGTTTGCATCCGAAGACGCGCAACGGAGTCTGAATGCATCCGGCGATCGCTTCGAAGGCTACACAACGACGACGGTGAAAGGCACGCCGGTCCTGGCACTGTTCGATCGCGAACGGCGTCAGGTGGCGGAACTGAAAGAAGGCTCCGACGGCTTTGCAGCGCTCGGGAGCACGCCGTTCTACCTGGAGTCGGGCGGCCAGGTGTCCGACGTGGGCCAGCTGCGTTCGGATGCCTCTGGTGCGTCCGCCGCGGTCGAAGGTGTGACGAAACTGTCGGCGGGCGCCCCGCGTCTGCACCGCGTGCATCTGACGCACGGGGATCTGCACGAGCGCGACCTGATGACGGCCGAAGTCGATGCAGTGACGCGCGATGCGACGCGGCGCAATCATACGGCGACCCATCTGCTTCATGCGGCCCTCAGAAAAGTCCTTGGCACGCATGTGAAGCAGGCCGGCTCGCTCGTCTCGCCGGAGCGCCTGCGGTTCGACTTCGTCCATTCGACTCCGGTGACGCGCGACCAGATCGTCGAAATCGAGCGCATCGTCAACGCGCAGATCTATCGGAATTCGCCCGTCGTGACCGACGAGCGGTCGACGCAGGAAGCGATCGCCTCTGGCGCCATGGCCCTGTTCGGCGAAAAGTACGGCGACAAGGTTCGGGTCGTGTCGATCCCGGGCTTCAGCATGGAGTTGTGCGGCGGTACTCACTGCCGCGCGACGGGCGACATCGGGTTCTTTACCACGACGTCGGAAGGCGGCGTGGCGGCCGGCGTCCGAAGGATCGAGGCGGTGACAGGCGCGGTCGCTATCGCGTACTACCAATCGATGCGAAGCACTTTCGACGACCTGCTCGGCGCACTGGGGACGACCGCGGACCGCGCCCGTGCGAGCGTCGAACAACTGCAGAGCGAAACCAGGAAGCTGATGCGGGAAGTGAGCCGGATGAAGGTCGAAGGCGCTCGCGGTCAAAGCGCTGAGGCCGGCGGCGAAGAGGTGAAGTTTCCGGGCGGCGTTTTCGTTTCCCAGCGCACCTCCGGCCTGGGAAAAGACGAGCTTCGGCAGCTGGCAGACGCACAGCGCGATCGCATCAAGAGCGGCGTCGTCGTCATTGGGTCCAGCAACGAGGACCGCGTGTCGCTGGTTGTGGCGGTCACAAAAGACCTGCTCGGGAAGGTTCATGCCGGAAACGTCGTGAAGGAGCTGGCTCCGATCGTTGGCGGCCGCGGCGGTGGTCGTCCAGATTTTGCGGAGGCTGGCGGCACCGACACGGCAAAGATCCCGGAAGCTCTCGCCGAGGCGAAGCGGCTGCTGGGCGCGGCGTTGGGGCTATAGTTCACAGGGTTTCACGCCGATAACCCCTAAAGACCCGGGTAGGTTGTCTCTCGACTCGGGCCGTTGTACACTCGTCACTACCCATAAGTTGTTGCATTTGAAACACATATTTGTAATTTCCGCGGCGGTGCTGTACTTGGTTGGCTTGTCCAGGCCTGCGGCGGCCCAGATCTACTCCCGCACGGACACCAACGGCGTCTTGACGCTGTCGGACCGCCCTTTCACAGGGAGCGCTAAGCTCACGGGCGCGGCCACGGCGCGGGTTGGGCTGCTCCCCCTGGGCAGCGTCGGGTCGACATACGACCCCCTGATTCGCCAGCACGCCAGCCTCCAGGGTGTCCGGGCGGACCTGGTACGGGCAGTCATTCAGGTCGAATCGGCGTTCAATCCGAGGGCGCTTTCCCCTAAGGGTGCGATGGGCCTCATGCAGCTCATGCCGGCAACGGCCGCCCAATTCGGCGTGATCGACCCCTTCAACCCGGCGGAGAACATCCGCGCGGGCGTCAAGTACCTCCGGATGCTGCTGGACAAGTACAACGACAACGAGCAGCTTGCGCTCGCCGCGTATAACGCCGGCCCCGGGGCCGTCGACAAGTACGGCAGCAAGATTCCGCCCTACAAAGAGACGCGGAACTACGTGCAGCGAATCACCAATTTGAAGGGAAATACCAGCGCAACCGCGGGCCCCAGGATCTACAAAGTCACCGAAATCGTCGACGGCCGGCCGGTCGTGAAATACACCAATTCCAAGCCCACCAGCGGGATCTTCGAGGAAGTCGGCCGCTAGCACTGCCCGTGCTAAAATAGGCGTTTTCGCCGGCCCGGAAGGGCGCCTGAAAGGACTCGTTGATTTGGCTACTCACGCATCCGCGCTGAAAGCGCACCGGCAGAGCCTGGTGCACCGGGAGCGCAACCGCAAGTTTCGTTCGCAGCTCCGGACGACCCTGAAGCAGATCCGCACGGTTATCGATTCGAAGGACTCGGCAGCCGTGAAGAAACAGTTGGGTCAGGCCGTCTCGGTCATCGACAAGATGGCCGCCAAGGGCATCATCCATCGCAACACGGCAAGCCGCTACAAATCGCGCCTCAGCGCACGCGTAGCAAAGTCCGCGTAACTCCGTTCACCTGCCGCAGAGTTCGACGACCAGCCGTTCCAGCAACGCGCGAGGATCGCCGGCGGATGTCTTGATGGCGAGATCTGTGCGGAAGACCGCTTCAACCGCCGACGACACGCGCGGTGCGGGTACTTTTACCCTGACGAACCACGCCAACTGCCCGAGCACCATGTACGGCACCGCGCCGCTGTCCATCAGCAACGCCAGTTCTCGCAGGGCATCGGCGGCGGAGCCTCGCTCGATCGCTTTGGTAACGCCCCAGTCGTCCTGCAGTGTTGCAGCGCCTACAACCTCTCTGACATCTGCTTCCGCAATCGCCTTGCTGTCACCGGCGTAGAGCACGAGCCGCTCGACGTCGGCGCGAAGACGGCCGATATCCGGCCCGGTGCGTTCCGCGATCATGCGAGCAGCGCGCGCGTCGATCGACTTGCCTTCCTGCGCCACGCGGTCGCGCACCCAACGCGCCGCCTCATTGACATCCGCGGGTCCCGCGCACTCAACGACTGTCGCCTTTGAGAGAAGCAATTTCGTCAGGGAGCGGCGCTTGTCGAGGCCGTCGGCGACCAGCAACAGGCAGGCCGTGTCGACGGGCGCCTTCACGTAGGATTCGAGCGACGCGAGATCCCTGGAAGATGCGTCGCTTTCCTTCCTGGGATTCAGCAGCCGTTCGGCGTGCAGCAGCACAACCACGCGCTTTGGCACCATCATGGGCAAGGTACGCGCCGCTTCGACGACAGCCAGACACGACGTCTCGCCGCCGTAGAGGCGATCGACGTTGAACGCGCGCAGTTCGGCTTCGACCAGCTCGAGAAACTCGCCGGCGAGCGCCATTTTCCCGGCTTCGTCTTGTCCCAGGATCAGGTAGATCGGCGCGACGCGGCCGGAGGCGATGTGCTGGCGAGCATCGGCCGGAGAAACGGACGCCACCTAGAAGGCTTCCAGGATTGAACTGACCACGGTTCGGGAAAACTCGTCGGTGATGCGCACCACGGCATTTGACTCTTGATTGAAGAAAGCCGACGGGTCGACAAACGAGCCGGTGACCGTCGATGATCCGGCATCGTACTCGTCCCTCACCGTCACGTAGGGATTCGACCACAACACGACGTTCTTCTGCACGTCTCGCAGCTCGATGTTGGCAGTCATCGTAATCACATAGCGCGACGCCTGTTGCCCAGCCCCGAACGCCGTCGGAATGACCGAGATGCCCGTGATCGTTCCATTGAGTACGGCGTCGGCGCCGGCGGATTCTGGCGCGACTTTGTATTTGCCGCGCCCGATGAACTCGGTGCGAATCTTGTCGGTCACGATCTGGGCGATGTCGAAATAGGCCGTCTGATTCGTCAACGTGGGAATCCCGATGACCCTGATGTAGTCGGGAAGAAAATTGCCCTGGCCCGCCAGGGCATATCCGCACGATGCCGACGCCATTGCGCACACCGCGATCCCCAGAACCGCGACGCCACGAAGACGCCTAGACCACGACAACATTGATCAGTTTTCCCTTCACGACGATAACCGATTTGACCGTTTTCCCATCGGTGTATGCCCGAATCGCCGGATCGGCAAGCGCCGCATCCCGGAGCTCGCTCTCCGGGGTATCCGGCGCAACCGTCAGACGGCTGCGTAACTTGCCGTTCACTTGAACGGGAATCACGATTTCTTCCGGCTTGGCCACATGCTCGTCGAACGCCGGCCATGGCGTCTTCGTCAGCCCCTCAGTGTGTCCCAACATCTCCCACAGCTCTTCTGTCGTGTGCGGCGCGAACGGGGACACCATCACGACCAGGGCTTCGATCGCCTCGCGCAGCACCGCGCGCGACGCTGGGCTCACGTCACCCTGGCCCAATCCGTCTCCGTACGCGTAGAGATCGTTGACCAGCTCCATGAGCGCCGAGACCGCCGTATTCAGGTGGATGCGCTGCTCGACATCCACCGTCACGCGCCGGATCGTTTCGTGGGTTCTTCGCCGCAGCTGCCTATCGGTCCGGCTCAGCCCGTCGGCGCCGAAACTCGCCGGCGACGGCGCTCCCATAGCCGCGCCACACCACTGATCGACGAACCGCCAGACTCTCGCGAGGAAACGCCAGCTACCCTCGAGCCCGGCATCGCTCCACTCGACTTCCTTCTCTGGCGGCGCGACGAACATCACGTAAAGCCGCAAGGGGTCTGCTCCGTACTTCTGCAGCATGTCGTCCGGATCGACGACATTACCCTTGGACTTCGACATTACGGCGCCGTCTTTCAGCACCATCCCCTGCGTCAGGAGATGCGTGAAGGGCTCGTCATGGTCGACCAGTCCCAGATCGCGAAACACACGCGTGAAGAATCGCGAGTAGATCAGGTGGAGAATGGCATGTTCGACGCCGCCGCTGTAGAAATCGACCGGCATCCAGTACTTCGCCTTCGCCGGATCGAACGGGAGTGTGTCATTCGCCGGATCGCAGAAGCGATAGAAGTACCACGATGAGTCGACGAACGTATCCATCGTGTCGGTTTCCCGGCGCGCCTTGCCACCGCACTTCGGGCAGCTGACGTTCACGAAGTCCGGCACCTGCGCGAGCGGCGAATCACCGCGTCCCGTGAACGTCTTCACGGCCGGCAGTTCGACTGGCAGCTGTTCGTAGGGCACGGGCACGATGCCGCACGCGTCGCAGTAGATCATCGGAATGGGGGTGCCCCAATAGCGCTGGCGAGAAATACCCCAGTCCTTCAAGCGAAATTGCACACTGCGCGCGCCGATATTGTTCCGCTCCGCCCACTCGCCCATTCGCACGAGCGCGGTCTCTGACGAGAGGCCCGTAAACTCGCCGGAGTGCACCAGGCGCCCATAGTCGACGTAGGCCTCCGGCGCGGGTGCGGTCGCCGTTTCGGGACCTGGCTCAATCACCGTCTTGATGGGAAGCCCGTATTTCGTCGCGAACTCGAAATCGCGCTGGTCGTGAGCCGGCACCGCCATCACCGCCCCTGTCCCGTACTCGCCCAGGACGAAGTTCGCCACCCAGACCGGCACTGCCTCGCTCGTGAACGGGTTCACGACGCTTCTGCCGGTGAAGAACCCCTCCTTCTCGATCTCGCCTGTCAACCGGGCTGTGCGATCCTGCGCACGAAAGGTCGCGACCTTCCTGCGAAACGCCGCCGGGTCGTCAGATTCAGCGGCGTAGCGATCCACCAATGGATGCTCCGGCGCCAGAAAGACACACGTCGCACCGAAGATGGTGTCGATGCGAGTCGTAAAGACCTCAATCTCGCCGAACCGGACGCGAGCGCCTTCAGAACGCCCAATCCAGTTCTTCTGCATCGTGAGAACTTTTTCAGGCCACTGGCCGAGCCCTTCGATGCCCTTCAGAAGATCGTCCGCATACTCCGTAATCTTGAAGAACCACTGCTCCAGATCTCTGATGGTCACCGGAGTGCCGCATCGCCAGCATCCGCCATCGACCACCTGCTCGTTGGCAAGCACGGTCTGATCCTTCTCGCACCAGTTCACAGACGAGCGCCGGCGATACGCGAGCCCCCGCTCGTACATCTTGATGAACAACCACTGGTTCCACTTGTAGTACGTCGGCTCGCAGGTGGCGAACTCCCGCTCCCAGGCATAGCTGATGCCCAGGCGCTGCAATTGCCCCTTCATGTGCGCGATGTTCGCGAGCGTCGACGTTTCCGGGTGAATGCCGCTCTTGATGGCCGCATTCTCGGCCGGCAAACCGAACGCATCCCAGCCGAAGGGATGCAGGACGTTGTACCCACGCATCCGTTTGGTTCGCGCCATCACGTCGCCGATGATGTAGTTGCGGACGTGTCCTACGTGTGCGTGCCCGGACGGGTACGCGAACATCTCGAGGCAGTAGTACTTCGGGCGAGAGGAATCCTCGGCGACTTCGAACGCACGCGCGCTCGTCCACCGCTCCTGCCACTTCTTGTCTAACGCTTGCGGACGATATTCGGCCATTGGTTAGTTCTAAGTTGTCAGTTCTCAGTCTTCAGTAGTTGTGAGGTGCAGACTGAGAACTGACAACTGACAACTGAAAACTGACGACTATTATATCTTCCAGTAATTCCCCTGCGCGGCGCGCACAGCGGCGATCGCTGTCTTCGAGCGCGTCGACGGACCGAGCAGGTCGCTCGTTTGGGGCGCTGCGGCCCCGTCGAATACTGAAATCGTCGACTCGAGACACGCCTTCAGCGCCGTCAGATCGTAGCCTCCCTCGGTGACCGCGACGACCCGTCCATGACAGTGGCGATCGGAGGCATCACAGAGCGATTTTGTCAGCATCGCATAGCCAGGGGTCGAGACGCGCATGCGCGCAAGGGGATCGCGCTCGTGGGCATCGAAACCCGCAGAAATCATCACAAGTTCTGGCCTGAATTGATCGATGACGGGAATCACCAGCGCAGTGAACACATTTTGATAGTCGCCATCGGTCGCGCCCGCCTCCATGGGCACATTCAACGTAAACCCTGCTCCGCGGCCACGCCCAACATCCTCGGCGGCCCCGGTGCCCGGGTAGAACGGATACTGATGAGTGGAGATGTAGAGCACACGCGGATCCTCGTAGAAGATCCATTGCGTGCCGTTGCCATGGTGAACGTCGTAGTCGATGATGACGACCCGTTCCATTCCCAACGTGAGTGCGTGCGCCGCCGCGACGGCAACGTTGTTGTAGAGGCAGAATCCCATCGCCCTTTCGCGCTCGGCGTGGTGTCCCGGCGGCCGCACCAGCGCCATCACTCGCGTCGCCCGCGACTGGACCATTGCCTCCACGCCGCCGATCGCGGCACCGGCTGCCAGGAGAGCGACATCGCGCGACTCTGGCGAGGTGGCGGTGTCCGGGTCGAGGGACACGGCCCGTCCGGCGGTCTGGTCGATGATGGCGAGATGGCGGTCGCTGTGAACGCGACCGAGCTCCACGCGTGTCGCCGGACGGGGTTCCTGCGCCACGCCGCCCCGCTGCTTCCATGCGTCCACCACCTTCTGCATGACTTCGCCGCGCTCGACGCGCTCGGGATGCCCTGGGGGCGTTCGATGGTTGAGGAACTGAGGGCTGAAGATGAGGGCAACGGACATAGGGTCAGCGCTTAGCGCCTGACGGCTGCGACAACAACTGTTCGGTGCGATGCTCGAGGCTCAGCAGGGCGGTTTCGACGTCCGCCCGCTTGTCTTCGATCTGGCGCTCGTCGGCATCGGCTGCCACTTCGATGGGCGCGCCCACGGCAAGCGCCACGGTCGAGAATGGCCGCGGAATCTGCGTTCGGTCCCAGCTTCCAAGGCTCCAGTATTTCGAGGCCTCCATATGAAACGGCACGACGGGATTTCCGGTCAGCTTGGCCAGCCACACGACGCCCGGCTGCACCTTGCGTGCAGGCCCTCTCGGGCCATCGACCGCGAAACCGGCTGGGCGTCCTTCCTCCATCCTCCGCTTGAGCTCGAGCAGGGCCCTCTGCCCTCCGCGAGAGGTTGAACCGCGCGAGGTTCCGTAGCCGAACCGCTCGATGATGCGCGCAATCCATTCTCCATCGAAATTCTCGCTGATCATCACGAAGATACCGCGGTCGCGGAAGAAGTAGGTCGCGGTCAGCACACGGCCGTGCCAGAAGGCCATGATCGGCCGGCGGCCATCGCCTGTGAACGTCAGATGATGGAGTCCCTCGACGCGCCACGACAGCGACGCACCAAGCGTTGCAATCGCAGGCGCGCCGACCGCCGTGATCGCCGCAATCTCCGCGCGCTTGATGGTCGAGCGTTTCCAGTCTGCGCTCAAAATGCTTTTTCCCTCTCCCCTCTTCCCTCTTCCCTACATGCCTTCATACCTCGGCCCTCCGCCCCCTTCGGGCGGAACCCACGTGATGACTTGATAAGGGTCAATGATGTCGCATGTCTTGCAGTGCACGCAGTTCGACGCATTGATCTGCAGACGTGTCTCGCCACGCTCTCCGGGAACGATCTCGTACACATCTGCCGGGCAGAACCGGACGCAGGGGTGCCCGTACTCGTCGCCGCAGATGGTGTTGCAGACCTCCGTATGCACGAGCAGGTGTGAAGGCTGATCCTCCCTGTGCCTTGTACCAGACACATGCACGTTGGTCACCTTGTCGAACGTTAGCATGCGGTCAGGTTCTACGTCGCCTGCGTCCGGCTCCCTTCCTTCAATACGCCGGCGCATTCGCACATGCCCGGGTTCGCTCGGTATCGGATCGCGCACCCACGCTCCGCGCGTCAGCAGGGACAACCCTGAGAACGCCAGGCCTCCGAACAACCCGTAGCGAAAGCTTTGGTGTACGTTCCGGACGGGACGCATCTCCGCTCCGACCCAGCTTCCTCGCATCCGCTCGTCGAACGTCCGGAGCTGTTTCACGGAGGTGTCACCGGCTTGCAAGGCCTCGAACGCCGTCTCGGCGGCGAGCATGCCTGTTTTCATCGCCAGATGAATGCCCTTTAGCCGAAGGGAGTTCAGAAAGCCCGCGGCATCTCCGACGACCATCGCGCCATCGACTGAACAGTGCGGGAGGGTGTGCCATCCGCCTTCAGGCAGAGCTTTGGCGCCGTACCGGATCATCTCGCCACCCACAAGCAACGCACGAATCGCGGGATGCATCTTGAATTTCTGAAAAGCCTCGTGCGGATCGAACCCGGGATCCTCATAGTCGAGACCGACGACAAACCCGACCGAGAGCTGCGTAGCCGACAGCGCGTAGACGAACCCGCCGCCGAACGTTCTCTGGTCCAGCGGGTAGCCCATCGTATGCACGACAGCGCCTGCGGCGAGCCGGCCGGGAGGTACCTCCCAGAGCTCCTTGATGCCCAAGGCAAACACCTGAGGCTGAGCGTCTGCGGCGATCGACGTGCGGCGCATCAGGGTCTTCGTCACGTTGCCCCGCACACCGTCCGCGAGAATCGTCACCTTCGCACGAATCTCCACGCCGGGCTCGAATGACGGTTTCCTGTCGCCGTGCTTGCCGATGCCGCGATCACCCGTGCGAACACCAACCACGCGCGCGCCTTCCATCAGCAGCTCGACAGCGGCGAATTCAGGAAAGATATCGATCCCCTCGGCCTCCGCCAGCCCCGACATCCATTTACCAAGCTGTTGGACCGAGATGATGAAGTGACCATGGTTATTGAGCGGCGGCGGCGTGAAAGGAAATCTGATTTTTCCAGTGCGCGTCAGAAAGAGCACACGGTCTTCCGAGACTTTACAGGTGATGGGCGCGCCTCGCGATTCGAAGTCGGGAATCAGTTCTGCCAGCGCTCGCGGATCCAGCACGGCACCCGACAGCAGATGAGCGCCAGGTTCCCGCGCCTTCTCGAGCACTGCCACATTCAGCGCCGTCTTCCCCGCTGCCCGTAGCTGGGCGAGCCGTAACGCCGCGGACAGGCCGGCGGGCCCGCCCCCGACGATGAGCACGTCTACGTCGAGGGTTTCCCTGTCCCCCGTCATGCCTTTTCGAGCTCGGAAATGATCGCTGGCACGAGCTCGAACAGGTCGCCGATGATGCCGTAGTCGGCGACGTCGAAGATTGGAGCATCGGGGTCTTTGTTGATGGCGACAATCGTGCGAGCGCCCTTCATCCCAACCACGTGCTGGATGGCGCCAGAGATGCCCAGCGCAACGTAGAGCTTGGGCGCAACGGTTTGTCCGGAGCTCCCGATCTGACGTTCCATAGGTAACCATCCGTTGTCGCAGATTGGACGAGACGCCGCGAGCTGCGCCCCGAGTACCGTCGCCAGTCTTTCCGCCAGGGCGATGTGCTCTTTCCCCTTGATGCCGCGACCGACTGCCACAATGCGCTCGGCCTGTGAAAGATCGACGGCTTGTCTGGCTTCCCGAAACGGCGGCTCTGGCTTCTCACGAATGACCGACGGATCAATCACTGCGTTCAATGCTTTGATCGGCGCCGCCCCGGCGGCGCGTTTGGCGCTGTCGCCCCGATACGCCCCGATCTGGATAGAGACAAGGTAGGGGAACCTCCCTTCGGGCGACACCTCGGCGACGAGCTTGCCCTGGAAGATCTGCCGGCGAAATGCAGGCTTCCCACCACGCACGATGCCGACGCAATCGGCAATCAGCGGGCAATCGAGACGAGCCGCCAGCTTCGGCACAAAGTCGCGCGCCTGGTAGGTGTGCGGCAACACAACGCCTGTGGGTTTCAGCGCCCCGATTGCCTGCATCAGCGCCTCGACGTAGCCATCGGGTGTGTAGGGATCGAGCAGCTCGTGGTCCACGACATGCACTGCGGCGACTGCCGCCTGCGAGAGTTCAGCCGCCGCTCCCGACACGCGGCTCCCGAGGACAAGCGCCTCGACGGCATCCTCGCCCGCCAGCTCATGCGCGGCAGCCACGGCCTCCCACGACGCCCTATGCAACGTTCCCTGCCGCTGTTCGGCGATGACGAGAATCACGCCAGCACCCGTGCGTCTTCCTTCAGTTTCCGCACGAGCTGCGTTGCCGCGTCGCCTGGCGTTCCGGAGATGATCTCCGTCTTCTTTGTCTTTCGAGGAACGTCGAGTGTGACGATGGCCAGGCGAGGCGCTGCCAGCGAGGCGGGCGTCACCTTGCGGATCTCCTTCTTCTTCGCCGCCATGATGCCCTTCAACGTCGCGTACCGAAGCTGATTGATGCCGCTCTGAATCGTCAGCAACGCGGGCAGGGGTAGAGCCACCCATTGGAACCAGCCGCCTTCCAACTCGCGCTTCACGCGGAGGGCGCCGTCGCCCACCTGGACGTCCATCACGATGGTTGCGTGCGGGAGCCCGAGCCGTTCAGCGAGAATGACGCCTGTCTGCGCCGCTCCCTGATCGTCGGACTGCAGCCCCGTCAGGAGAAGGTCGAACCGCTCGTCACGAAGGGCATCGGCCAGGGCGCCAGCGACAACAAACGAATCGGTGCTGATGGAAACGAGCCTGTCGTCTTCCACGTGAATCGCGCGATCGGCTCCGCGCGCCAGCGCCTCTCGGAGCACTTGCGCGGCGCGCGAGGGACCCGCCGTGCACACCACCACCTCGCCGCTGTGTTTCTCGCGAAGCCGCAACGCCTCTTCGAGGGCGTACGCGTCCGGCTCGTTCATCTCGTAGCTGGCATCCTGTTCGCGAAGTGCGCGCCCAGAATCGTCCACGCGCGGCTGCCACTCGCGGGTAGGCACGTGCCGGATGCAAACGGCGATCTTCATTGGAGATTGGGTGATTGGTGATTGGGTGATAGGAAATACAGGGAAGGCGTCATGGGACGATCATAAGACGGGTGACCACAAATCACCCAATCACCTATCACCCACTCGACGATGGATTATTCGTGTTTTTTGAACAGGAGCGCCGCGTTGGTTCCGCCAAATCCGAAGGAGTTCGACAGCGCGTAGTCCATCCTCACGGGACGGCATTTGCCCGGCACGTAGTCGAGGTCGCAGTCGGGATCGGGACTCTCGAGGTTGATCGTAGGCGGAGCGGTCTGGTGATAGATGGCAAGCGCAGTGATACCGGCCTCGAGCCCCCCGGCCGCTCC
>JAMQPK010000146.1 GCA_023717525.1 Vicinamibacterales bacterium
GTGGCGACCGAGTTCGCCACTCGCAACGTCGGAGTGGCTACAGCCATCGCGGTGACGATCCTGGGGCGAGTAGAGTTTGCCCGCTTCGGAATCACCTACTTCATGACTGAGGCTCCCATGATGCTGCTCGTTGCAGCAGCATTCCGCCGCCGGCGAGCGGCGCGTGGTTTCAACGACGAATGATCAGTTGAACGCCAACCTGGCGAGGGGTGCCGGGCCTGCCGCCGATCGCGGGCGGTGGTGAACTGAAGCTGCCCGTTATGTAGTCCTCGTTCGTCAGGTTTCGTGCAAACATCGCAACGACGTAGGGTCGGCCAGCGGGCTGAAATTCGGCGGAGATATCCATCAAGCCGTACGCGCGCTGCCGCTGGATCGCGTCGTTGAACGGCGTGAAGTACACGGACGTCTGCCACCGGGGCTCGGCGCGCAACGACAGCACGCCGTGCGCGCCAATCGTCGGGCTCCACTCGAGCCACGTACGGCCGGACCATTCCGGGGCGTTCGTCAGCCGGTTTCCGGCAACATCGCCGGTGACGCCGCCGACCCCCACAGCGACGTAGCGATCGTAGGTGGCGTCGAGCCAGGCTACGTGGCCGCCGACGTGCCAGTCCTCTCCGACGCGAACCTGACTCTCCACTTCAACGCCTCGGATGGTTGCGGCCGCTGCGTTCGAGATATCGATGACACCTGGAACGATCGCAGTCTGTACCTGCAGATCGGTGTACGAAGTGTGAAACGCCGCGACGTTGAACGCGGCGCGCCCGCCGGCGAGCGTCGTCTTCACTCCCGCTTCGTAACTCCAGGCCCACTCCGGCGCGAAACCGCGACCCGATGCAGCCGACGTCGGGTTGAATCCGCCGCTCTTGAACCCGCGTGTGGCTGAGGCATACGTCAGCACACCCTTGCGGGCCAGAAATTCCATCCCGATCTTCGGCGTCCACGCCGAGTGATCGATTCGATCGGAATACGCGTAGCTCGAGCCCGGCACCGGCACGTCCGGGGTGTCGTAGGGATAGAGCCCGCCGCTGTTGACCATCTCTTTGTTCTCGCGAGTGTAGCGAAGGCCTGCCGTCGCCGAGACCCGGCTAGCGAGGGAGAACGTTGCCTGCCCGAAGGCCGCGCGAGAGCCGGCCTCAACGTCGGGGCTGAGGTGGTTCTCCAGTCTGGGCCCGGCGAGTTTGACGACTGTCGGCTGACGGTCTGCTTCGCGGAACAGAAACACTCCCCCGATCCATGTCACACGCGTCCGCTGCTGCGACACGGTCAGTTCTTCGGAAAGCTGATGCTGCTTCTCTTGCACGTTCGATTCCGCCAGGTTCAGTTCGGTAATATCGGCGTCTACCACGAGACGGTAGTCGAGCGCCCGGAAGGCCGACAGGCTCGTCAACGTCATGTCGGGCGCGAGCCGGAGCGTGTATCGCGCAGCTACTCCGGACTGCACGTTGCGACTGCGAGCCGTAACCGACGTGCGCACCTGGTGCAGATCGGCCGGGTTGTCGATCTGAAACCCCGGCTTCACCGCCAGCACCTTGGGATACGACATGGGCGTCGGCTCTTGATGAGCGACGTCGGCAGAGATGAGGAGTGAGCTCTTCGAATTGATCGAAAAGAGCAACTTGCCGCGCGCGGCGGTCACGTCCTCGCTTCCGAGAAACTGCCCTTCGTTGTTGAGGTCACGCACAGCTCCCTGGCGGGACCCTCGAAGAATCGCACCGCTCGCCAGGAGTCGATTGCGGATGATCGGGCCGCTTGCCCGCGCGTCTGCCCGAATTTCCTTGCCGTTGCCG
This sequence comes from Vicinamibacterales bacterium, assembly GCA_023717525.1. Lineage (GTDB taxonomy): Bacteria > Acidobacteriota > Vicinamibacteria > Vicinamibacterales > JAMQPK01 > JAMQPK01. The sequence goes on from JAMQPK010000146.1 coordinate 1,788, forward strand.
GCGACGATACCTGCCGCGGCCTCGAGCTGGTTGGTGGGATCGCGGGTAATGAGGCTGATCGCTCCTCCGACTGCGTTGCGGCCGTACAGCGTGCCCTGTGGACCGCGCAGAACTTCGACGCGCTCGAGATCGGTGAAATCCGCCAGCACCATCGCCGGCCTGGCCAGATATACGCCGTCGACGTACACCGCAGAGCTGGGATCAGAACCCGCAAATACTGCGTTCGTCCCGATCCCTCGGATGGTGAGCTGACTGAAACCGGTATTCTGAGAGAAAGTGACCCCAGGCGCGCGGCCGGCGACGTCCTCGACGGTGTGCGCCTGCACACGCTGCAGTTCCGACGCAGGGAGCACGCTGATCGCCAGCGGCGTTTCCTGCGCATCTCGATCGCCTGTCCTGGCAGCCGACACGGTCGCCGTCTCGATGGCCGTCACCCAAAGCGTAAGGTTGAGGCTGATGGCATCGCCGGTTTTCAGTGGGACTTGGCGCTGAACCCGTGCGAATCCCGTCAGGGAAGCTGTG
>JAMQPK010000147.1 GCA_023717525.1 Vicinamibacterales bacterium
CCGCCGTGACGCCATCGCAGCTCGCGGAAGCGGTCGAGCGGATCGGTGACCGAGCGCACCCGCGTGCATCCGCGCTCGCCGAGCGCCGCCGCGAGGAACAGGAACGCGAGGCCGCGCGCGCGGATGCGGAACGGCACCAGCTCGTGCTGCTCGTCGCATCGGCGGCGCTCACCGCCCCGCTCCTCCTGCCGATGATCGCCGCGCCGTTCGGCCTGCATCTGCATCTCAACCCGTGGATCGAGCTTGCGCTCGCCACGCCCGTGCAATTCGTCATCGGAGCGCGCTTCTACCCGGGTAAGGACACCCGCCATATTAACTGCTTCGACTTGGAGCTGAACGTGGGCGGATGGTGTAGTTCCATTCAGGATGGAACGGGTCGCCTGTGATGTCGAGCGTCTTCATCTCGGCATCGCTGACCTTGATGCCCTTCTGGTAGGTCCGCGTGTCGAGCGCACTCTCGACTTTCAGGCCGGTCTTGGTCGTCGTCGCGGCGATCAGTTCGACGACGGCCAATCGGTCCGTCAGGGGCCGGCCGCGCCAAGTCTGCGTGATGTGGCAGAACAGGCGGTGCTCGATCTTGTTCCACTTCGACGTGCCCGGCGGATAGTGATGGACGTGGATCACGAGGCCCGTCGCGTCGGCGAGCTTTTGCAATTCGACTTTCCACAGCCGCACGCGCGCTCCATTCGAGCCGCCGCAGTCGGCGGTGATCGTCAGCGCGCTCGGATGCGGATATCGCTCGCGCCCCATCTCATTGAACCAGCGCCGGATCGAGGCGACGGCGAACTCTGCCGTGTCGCTCGTGATCCCGACGCTGACCCAGCCTGCGTTGGCGCTCAGGTCGTACACGCCATAAGGCACGATCTTGCCCAGTTCCTCGTCCTCGAAGTCGTGCACCTTCACGCGTCGCGGATCACCCTGGGGTCGATAGTCCGTGCCGCCATTTTTGTAGTTGCCGATCAGCTCTTTCTTCTTGGTGTCGACCGAGATGACGGGCTGACCCTCTGCCTGTGCGACAACCACTTTGGCATTGATGTGCTCGAATTGGGCGTTACGATCGGGATGCTTCGAGCCCTCGTCCGCCTTGCGGTTCGATTGCCGGCTGTAGCCGAGCGTCGGCAACAGTCTGCGCACGCTGTTGGCGCTGATCTTGTGGCCCATCTTCTGCAAGGCGACAGCCAGCTTGTCGTGGCTCTTCGACACCCACAAGAGCGGGCGCACGGGGCACCCGAGCGTGGCCGGCTCGACGATACACCGCAGATCCTCGACGAGCGTCCCGTCTTGGCTGGACAGATGTCGCCGGCCGCCGCCCTTACGTCGCACCCGGCCTTTCGGCAGGGGCGCGGCGTCGAGATCCTTCAGTCCACGGTCGATCGTGCTGCGCGCGAGCCCGGTGATCTGCGAGACCATCTCCAGGCCGCCCCATCCTGCCGCGCGAACCTCTCCGGCTGCGAACACCCGCCGCCCCCGCTCGTCGAGCTTGGAGCCAACGGCATTCCAGCGTTGGCGAATCGCTTGCGTGTCGATCATGCCGACCCGCATACTGCCGGAACGCACCCCAAGGAATCCCGTCACCCCGAGTCAATTCACCACATGGTGCCCGAATGCATACCGATTCACTTGTTGTGGCGGGTGTCCTAAGCGCTGGTGCTTTCGGCCACGCCAGCTCGGCCCCAATTCACCCTGACACTCTGAAGCATGTCATTGGGATCGTTGTAAGGATAGGCCCGAAAAACAGCTCCGTCGCTTTGAGGGCATGCCTAACTGCCTAACTCATCCACTCACCTCTTTCTTGCCCGCGATGGCGCGAGCTCCGAAGTCTACTC
>JAMQPK010000150.1 GCA_023717525.1 Vicinamibacterales bacterium
GATTACACTTCTGACACGCGGCGCTTGCGCGATTCCATCGTCGCGATCAAGCTGCTGCCAGAGGAACACACGCGGCCTCTGCATGAGCTCGTACGCTGTTTGCGAGATCTCGAGCTGCTCGCGCGCGTAGCGGAGGATGCGCAATTCCCACAGTCAGGGAGCGAGCTGCGGCGGTATCGCAACAGGTCGCTCGCGATCCCGGATCTGTTTCCGATCGGCTCGGCCATCGCGACGGAACGCAACGGGCAGTCCGGCGGAGCCTCGGATGAGGATCGCCGAAAGGCGGCTCAGGCGGCGCTCGATCGGTACGTCGGCCTCACGTCGGCGATTCACGAGCTCACCACGCTTAACAGCCCGTTGAAAAGGCCGCAGTTTGAGCGGACCAGCGCGGCGGGACGGCGCGTGTGACGAACCGCTTCCGTGAGCGAGATGACCGACGAATCGACGCCAGGGCTCGGAAGAACGACAGGATGACCGCGCTTGCAGCAGTCAGAAATGCGAAAACGCCCTCCAGCCCGCTCTGGAGGCTGCGCGGAGTGCCGACACCGAACAGCGCGAGCATGATGAAGCCGAGATTGTGCGCCGCAACCCGAGCGAGATAGCTCTTCGAGACGTTCACGACACCATGGAGCCACGCGCGGCGTCCACCGCCAGTTTCACAGATGTGCGCAAACGGTCGTTCTCCCCGCTCGCTGCGCAGGCGTCCCAAGCGCCGGCCGCGTCGTCCGCGGATGCGTCGTCGGTTCCTGTACACAGCCGCCTGTTGCCCTTCGGGCTTGTCCTGCCAATGCCGGCGTTCCTTGCGCACGGGCTCCGCAATGTAGGAACGCACCCCTTGCACATCCTCGACCGTCTGCAGCGTCTCGGCCTTGTGGTACCCTTTGTCGGCCAGCGCCTCTTCGACGTGGTGCGGGCTCCCCGCCGCCTCGAGCTGCTCACGCGCAATCTCGATCGTCACCGGCAACGTCTCCGGATCCGAATCGTCGGCGCGATACACGACCGCGGCGACGACGATCTCGCTCTCCACATCGACCGCGTTCTCCGCCTTGTACGCCAAGTGGGTGCGGCCGTCCTTCATCTTCGTCACGCGGCTGTCTGGGTCCGTCGCCGACTCCCAGTCCTTGTTCGATGTCTTCTTCTTCCGCGTGCGATCGAACCGCCGCAGCTCTTCGTCCGTCGGGTCTTTGATCCCTTCCGCCTCGGCCAGGCGCCGCACGTACGCTTTCCAGTCCTCGCCCGTGTCGCGCCGCACCAGCGACTTCATCGCTGCGTTCGCTTCCAAGGTCGTCGCGTCCACCGCGATCGTCTTCCCCTTCAGCAGCCCGTGCTCGACAGCGACCTTCAGCACGAAGGTGAAGACCTTCTCGAACACATCCTCCGGCAGCCGCTTGCGAATCCGCGTCATGCTGGAGTGCTCAGGGGTGTCCTTCGTCAGCGCGATCCCGAGGAACGACCGCAACGACAGACTGTCGGCACATCGCCACGCGATCCCGCGCTGCGAGCTCAGTCCCTCGAAGTAGCCGATGAACAACATCCGGAAGTAAACCCCCGGTTCGATCGACAGCCGGCCCTCGCCTTCGGCGTAGTAGGGCGCGCACAGGTCTTCGACGAATCGATCAAACCCGCCCGCCTCGAGCACTTGGTTCAGCTTCTCGTAGAACACGTGCCCCGGCGATCTCGGGAGCGCCTGCGTCGCCACCCACATCCCGCCCTGCTCAGGTCCGCGCCGCTTCATCGCCATCCCACCACCACCTCCGCTCGCCCCGCCTCTTATCAAACTCGGCGCGACGTCGCGAGATTTTCAACGGCCTGCTAGGGCCACACCGAGCCCGCTGACGGTCGCCTGGAGGGCACCCAGCGGCTCGTCGAAGCGGAGGGTCTGTCCTGCGGCCGTGCGCATGACACCCTGCGCC
>JAMQPK010000165.1 GCA_023717525.1 Vicinamibacterales bacterium
GTCCTCAGGAGAATCCCCCTGGCCTCGGCGTCCCTGCCATGCCTGGCGACGACCCGCCCGAAGAGATCCTCGAGGGGAACGTCCTGTACGTCGAGCGAATCGCCTGCGCTCTCCATTCGCGCGAGGTCGAGGAGGTCCTGGACGATGCGTTCAACGCGGTGGGTTTCATCATTGATGATCGAGAGGTAGCGATCCCTCGTCTCCGAATCGAGCACGAGGCCGCGCATCGACAACGTCTCGAGGTAGCCGCGCATTGCCGTGAGCGGCGTCATGAGCTCGTGCGAAACGTCGGCGAGCAGCAGGCGTCTGGTCCGATCAGCCGACTGGAGTTGCGCTTCGCGTGCAGCCAGATCTGCGGTCATGCGATTGAACGCGTGCGCGAGCGTGGCGACCTCGTCGTTGCCGTCTTCCCTGGCTCGCGCCGTCAGATCGCCGGCGCCGACCTTCCGCGCCGCATCCTCGAGGCTCCGCAGCCGGCGCCGTACGGGTCCGAAGATCAAGAGCGCCGCCGATGTCGTCCCGAGGCCGGCGAGAAGCAGTCCGACCACCAGGAGCGTGGGCGCGAGCTGGTCGAATGTTGAACGTGGATTGGGCGTGACCACGCCGACAAGTTGTCCGTTCACGACGATCGGGCCAGGGGGACCGCCGCCGCGACGCCCCATCCCGCCGAATCCAGGAACCGGGCCCTGGCCTCTCTCGCGCGGCCCACGATCGGGAAATGGTCCCGGCCCAAAACCGCGACCGCGGCCCATGCGAAGAAACGCCTCGGGCGCGCTCTCCATCCGGGCGCGCAGTTCGGTGAGGACATCAGACGACAGCGTTCGCCCATCGCTCGACGCGGCCCGCCCATCGCGCATCACCACGACGATGGGCAGTCGCTGTTCATACTGCTGCCGAAGAAATTGTTCGATGTCTGTTTTAGGGTTGGTCGAAAGCGCTTCGCTCAGCTCACGCGCAACCAATCGAGCCACATCCGGCGGCGGCGGTCCCGGCGCCACGTCCATCCGCGAGATGAGCCAGACAATCGCGAAGCCCTGTACCAAGAGAAAGACCGCGAGGAAAGCGACCAGTCCGAGACCGATGCGCAGGTACAGGCTTCTGATCATCACGCCAGGTCTGCGAACTTGTAGCCATCGCCCCAGACGGTCACGATCAGCTTCGGTTCTGCCGGATCGACTTCGATCTTCTTACGCAGTCTCTTCACGAGCGTATCGACGCTTCGGCCAGTAACAAACGACTGTTCCTGCCACACCTTCGACAACAGCCGCTCGCGCGTGAAGACGATGCCGGGATGAGAGGCAAGCAGATAGAGAAGGTTGAATTCCTGGCGCGTGACGTCGACGGCGTTTCCGCGCACACGGACACCGCGACGGGCGGGATCTAGCTCAACGCCATGAATGTCGACGGGACGGCCGTCGCTCTGCGGCGACGCCAGCGGCGCCCGCGCCCGGCGAAGCAACGCGGCTGCTCGCGCGACGAGCTCGCGCATCCCGAAGGGCTTGGTCAGGTAGTCGTCGGCGCCACTGTCGAGCCCCATCACCTTGTCGGACTCTTCTCGACGCGCGGTCAGCATCAGAATCGGCGTATCGCGGTTCGGCCCATGGCGCCGCAAGGCGCGCGTAATTGTGACGCCATCCACACCCGGCAGCATGAGGTCGAGCACGATCAGATCGAACGGCTTCTCGGCAGCAAGCGCCATCGCCTCCTTGCCGTCACCCACAGGCACACACTCGTACCCTTCGAGCCCCAGGTGCAGGCACACCAGATCGCGTATGTTCTTTTCGTCTTCCACGACGAGCACCCTGGTCATCACCTTGTCACTTTAGACCTACTTTCCACCTTCTAGTTTCTACTTTTCTACCTGCGTGCCTCACTGTCACACTCTTTTCACCATCCAGCCGCGTCTCCGCCATCTTCCGGCCTGTCTAATGGTCCAGAACCCACAAAGTGTGGGTAAGAATATGGAGGAGTCATGCAGACAGAGACAATCAGCAGAATCGTGGGCAGTTTCGTCGGAGCGACCGTGATCGCCATGGGGTTCCTCGCGTTCACACCGGCGTCGAGCGCCGCGCAGGATCCGAATCAGGCGCCGCCGGCTGACGGCCGGCACGGCGGCCCGAGGGGCGGCGGGCCTGGTGGGCCCGGAGGACCCGGAGGCCGGGGCGGGCGCTTCGGCGGCCCGATGGCGTTCGGTCTCGATCCGAGGGATTTGAGCGACGCGCAGCGGGAACAGATCAAGGCCATTCGCGATCGGCATGCCGAAGAACTGAAGCCGCTCATCGAACAGAGTCAGGCTGCGCGGAAGGCGCTGCAGGATAACGTCCTGACTGGCGGCGGAAACCTGAGAGGCCTGGCCCTCGATCTTGGCACTGCCGAAGGGAACCTTGCGTTCGCTAATGCCGAAATTCAGATCGAGATCCTTTCGGTGCTGACGCCGGAACAGCGGCAGAAGATGGATGCGCGCCAGAAAGAAATGGAAGCGCGGCGCGCGGAAATGGACAAGATGCGGAAATGAAGCCGATCGCGCTCGCCCTGGTCGTCGTGTCGATGTCCGCGGGAGCCTTCGTCAGCGCCGCAACGCCGGCGCGCGAAGGCTTCGGCGGCGTCTGGGTGATCAACCGCGATCGGGGCGATGCACCGGGTGTGCCCAATGCCCCGGAAGCCGGCGGGGCTGATGGCGGGAGGCGCGGTGGCGGAGGCTTCCGTGGGCGGGGCGGATTCGGCGGCCGTGGAGGCGGAGTCGGCGGCGGAGGTGACGGGGCCGGATCAGAAAACGCCGTGGAGCGGCGGCTGGCGATGCGGAACTACATCCGTGCCGCGATGGAAGCGTCGAAGCAGCTCACCGTCGTTGTACGCGAGGAATCCGTCAGCATCACCGGCGCAGATGGAAGCGTCGTGGTGCTGAAGACCGACGGCAAGAAGACCGAAGAGCGCGTCGCGAATGGGCTCGTGAAGTTGAGCCGCAAGGCTCGCTGGGACGGAGACAAGCTGGTGCAGGAGATCGAAATTGAAGACGGCCCGAAAGTCGTCCGATCGTTTGAACTCTCTCCTGGCGGCACACAACTGCAGTTGACGACGAAGGTCGAGGGCGCGCGTGGCGGCCCGATGACGCTTCTTCGTATCTACGAACGGCCGGTGGATCCAGCCGCGCAGTAGTGGCAAGCACATTGCGTAGCAGACGCCATATGCGTCGCTTAGTCCTCTCAAATAGACGTTCTGTGCGCGCGTGGCTTGCTGTGCTGGCCCTTTTCGTGGTCACCACGAATGCCCACGCCCAGGGCATCGGTTTCCAGGGCGGCGCGACTATAGACCCCGAGCAGATGTTTGGCGGGACACATTTCGAAACCGGAGATTTCTATCCAGGCTTGCGCTTCAGGCCGGGCATCGACGGCAGCTGGGGCCAGGGCTACTCGCTCGCCACGATCAACCTCGAGTTCATCTATCGCACGCAACTCGGCAGGTCGCCCTGGAGCATGTATCAGGGGGGCGGGCCCGCGATCGTGCTGCTGCGCTTCGAGGGGAACACCGACGTGCACGCCGGCAGTTTCTTCATCTTCGGCTTCTCGCATGCGAACGGATTCTTCACCGAGTTCAGGTACGGCGGCGGCACCTACCCTCAGCTGAAATTCGGTGCCGGCGTCACGATCCGCAAGAAGACTCCCTGATCACGTACGAAGAACACGAAGGCACGAAGAAGGAATTCCTATTCTTTGTTTGTCTTTCGAGTCTTCGTGTCCTTCGTGTCTTCGTGATCCATGTTCAACTGGCTTGAAGGAACTTTGCGAGTGCCAGAAGCCTTGTCACCGTCACGGGCTTCCCCATCAAGGCGAGCACCTCGAAGATGCCGGGGCTGACAGCCTTGCCGGTTGTGGCGATTCGAGCCGCGTGAATCAGCGTCGCGGCTTTGATCGATCGGATGTCGGCAACGTCGCGCAGGGCGCATTCTATCGCCGCCTCGTCCCACTGCTCCACACGATCGAGCGTCAGCGCGAGCGTTTCCACGTGAGAGTCAAGCTCTGCAACTGCAAGATATTTGCTGACCGCCTCCGGGTCGTAGTCGACATGGTCGGCCAGAAACGGCCGCGCCTGCTCCACGAAGTCCGGCAGCCGCCGCACGCGAGAGAGGACGAGCGCAAGGACGCGCTGCAGCCATTCGCGACGTTCGCCGTCGAAGGCGGCGTTCCACAGTCCGGCGGCATCCAGCAGCGGCTTCACGCGCTCGACGAGACCCTCCGGCGTCAACCTCGCCAGATACTGCGCGTTGAACCAGTCGAGTTTCTCGGGATTGAAGACGGCGTCGCCGCCGCTGATGCCGTCGAGCGTGAACGCGTCGATCAGCTCCTGCCTCGACATCACTTCGCGATCGCCGCCTGGTGACCATCCCAGCAAACCGAGAAAGTTCACCATCGCATCGGAGAGATAGCCCAGACGCTCGTACTCCGTCACCGACGTGGCGCCGTGCCGCTTGCTCAGCCGTTTCTTGTCGGTACCGAGCAGCAACGGCACGTGCGCGAACTCCGGGGGTGTCTCTCCGAGGGCCTGCCACAGCAGGATGTGCTTCGGCGTGTTGGAAATGTGGTCGTCGCCGCGGATCACATGCGTGATCCGCATGTCCAGATCGTCGGCCACCACCGACAAATGGTACGTCGGCAGTCTGTTCGATCGAAGCAAGACGAAGTCCTCGATCTGGTCGTGATCGAACTGAATCGCGCCGCGGACGCGATCGGTGTACGCCGTGCGTCCCGGCGGAACGTTGAATCGGATTGCGGGCGAGATACCCGAGGCCTCGAGACGCTGGCGCTCAGCAAGGGCAAGGTGCAGGCACGTGCGGTCGTATTTCCAGCCGAGCCCCTGCCGTTCAGCGTCCTCCCGTTTCTGCTTCAGTAGGTCTGGAGAGCAATAACAAGGATACGCGTGCCCTTCGGCGACAAGCCGCTCGCCGACTTCGCGATGGCGGGCATAGCGCTGCGTTTGAAAGTAGGGCGCATGGGATCCGCCCACCTCCGGCCCTTCATCCCATTCGAGGCCGAGCCAGTGAAGGGATTCCAGAATCCCCGATACCATCTCGTCCGACGATCGCTCGGTGTCGGTGTCCTCGATACGAAGAATGAACGTGCCGCCATGACGCCGCGCGAACAGCCAGTTGAAGAGCGCCGTGCGCGCTCCGCCGACGTGCAGGTAACCGGTGGGAGAAGGCGCGAAACGGACACGGGGAGCGTGCATTGCCCCCGATTATTTCACGTCGCCCGTGCTAGCATCCGAAATGACCGCCTTCGCACTTTGCGCGCTCCTGGGGCTGTTCATCCTCCGGGTGCTGGCCCAGGTCCTCATCGCTATCGGTGACGGCGCTTTCCTTCCTGCGTGGGAGGAATGGTTCTCGGGCGCGGTGCCCTATCCACAGCTGCTGGTCAGCCAGATCCTTATCATCATCACGTTCGGAAAAATCTGTCTCGATTTCCTCAGGCAGCGGGGTTTCTTCGTCACGCCGCGTCGATGGCTGGGAAGCCTTTCGCTGAGCATCGGCGGGGTCTACCTGGCGGTCATGATCATCCGCTATGCGATTCGAATGACGCTCTATCCGCCCGAACGGTGGACCGGCGGCGCGATCCCGATCTTCTTTCACTGGGTGCTCGCCGCGTTCATCCTCGTGCTTGGCGCGTACCACCGCCGCGCGACTCGACCGCCGGAACGACGGCCACTCGTCGCACGGGCAGCGGTGGGGGTTGTCTGGATCCTCGTCTTCGTGGCCGTTCTCGGCTGGGTGGGGTTTCAACTCTCACCAACGGCTCTCGCGATAGTGCTCAACGCGCGGCGACCGGAGCATGCCGTCAGAATCGAACGCGGAGTCGCCATGACCACGAGCGACGGCGTGATGCTGCGAGCCGACGTGTACCACCCGCTCCGTGTGGCCCGGACGCCGGCGATTCTCGTGCGCATCCCTTTTTCCCGGACACTGCTGAACTCCTTCTTTGCCACGGCCATCGGCCGATTCTGGGCGGAGCGAGGTTACACGGTCGTCATTCAGGGCAGCCGCGGCCGCTACGAGTCCGGCGGCCGATACACTCCGCTCGTCGACGAACGTCGCGATGGACTCGAGACGCTCGACTGGCTGCGGCGACAGCCGTGGTTTGATGGCCGCCTGGGCATGTGGGGCGGGTCAACGTTCGGCTACACGCAGTGGGCGATCGCCGACCGCTTGCCCGCGCCTCCCGTTGGGCGCTCGGCGCTGATCGTTCAGATTGTCAGCACCGACTTTCACCGCATGTTCTATCCCGGCGGCGCATTCTCTTTGGCGAGTGCCTTGTTCTGGGCTGTGCGCAGTCGGGGCGCCGAGGACGTGGTCCCTCCACAGGACGCGCTGGCTCGCGGTGTAGAAACCATGCCCGTCATCCACGCGGATGATCGGGCGGTGGGCGATACCAGTTTCTTCAACGACTGGGTCACGCACGTCGATCGTGATGCATATTGGCAGGCCATCGACGGCGACAGCCGCACCGACACCCTTCAGGCGCCGGTCCTCTTGATGGGTGGATGGTTCGATCCGTTTCTTCCTGGTCAGATCGACGACTTCGTGCACATACAGCGTCGAGCACGACCCGATGTCGCGGCCGCCACGCGGCTGGTGATCGGCCCGTGGGGTCACGCCCAGACGGTCGTGCTCCCCGGCGACATCCGGAATCGGAATTTTCGTCTCGAAAGCCTGGCGCCGAGCATCCCCTGGTTCGACGAGCACCTTCGCGCGGCTCATACGGAGGGTTCGCCGGCTCCGATTCGCCTCTACGTGATGGGCTCCAACGTCTGGCGCGACGAATATGAGTGGCCTCCCACGCGCGCGCGCGAGACGTTGTGGTATCTCCGAAGCCAGGGCCGCGCAAACAGTGCAGGCGGAGATGGTCTGCTCGTGGAGACGCCGCCCGAGCGGGACGATCCCATCGATACGTTCATCTCAGATCCCGCATCCCCCGTTCCGACCCGCGGGGGCGCGATGCTCGGCGACAGCAGTGTCGTTCCCCAGAACGACGTCGAGGCTCGTGCTGATGTGCTTGTCTACAGCACCCCGCCGCTCACCGCTGACGTCGAGGTAACTGGCCCGGTGTCCGCTGTTCTCTACGTCACGACGTCGGTACACTCGGCCGATTTCACGGCAAAACTCGTCGACGTGCATCCCGACAGCGTCGCGTACAACGTCTCCGATGGCATCCTCCGGCAGACCTATCAGCCCGCGACGTCTCCCTCTGCGGAGCCAGCCAGGATTGCGATCGAGCTGTGGCCGACCAGCATGGTGTTTCGAAAAGGACATCGAATCAGGCTCGAAATCGCCGGTACGAACTTTCCGAGATTCGACAGGAATCCGCACACTGGCGAATCGAGTGCCACTGCACGGGCGGGCGTACCGGCAACCCAGGCCGTGCATCACGGACCGCACGCGCCGTCGCGATTGGTCCTGAGTCTTATTCCCGCACGTCCCTAAGCCGATAGGTTGAGCATGACGGGCGCGTTGCGGCGGGCTCTCCCCTGGCTGATGTATCCCAGCGTGATGACGCTCGCCTTCGCGTTGTTTGCGCTGCTCCAACTGGCGGGGGTTTCCTTGATCGTCAGCACCTATGTGCCGGTGCTCCTTACCGCCGCGCTGATGACCGCCCTGGAATCGGCGTTTCCTCATCGCAATCAGTGGCAGCCCCCGGGGACCGAGGTGAAGACCGACCTCACTTTCATGGTCGTCGTGCAGCTGGCATTTCCTCCACTTATGGGATTCCTGTTCACCTATGCACTGCTCGCACCCGCCGCGGCGCTCAACCTGCCCTTCAGCCGGATCTGGCCGCACGGGTGGCCCCTCTGGCTGCAAGCCGTGCTGATGGTGCTCGCCGTCGATTTCCTTCGCTACTGGCTGCATCGCGCGGCCCACGAGAGCGACGCGTTGTGGCGGCTTCATTCCGTTCATCACTCGGTCGAGCATTTGTACTGGCTCAACACCGCGCGCTTCCATCCGATCGAGAAGGCCCTGCAGATGTCGCTCGACAGTCTGCCATTCCTGCTGATGCAGGTTGATGCTCGGGTGCTGGCTCTCTACTACATCGCGTATGCGGCCAACGGATTCTTTCAGCACTGCAACATCAGGCTCCACTATGGCCCGCTGAACTACATCGTGGGCAGTGCCGAGACACACCGGTGGCACCACTCGCGGGTGCCGCGCGAGTCGAACGCGAACTACGGCAACACCGTCATCATTTGGGACGTCTTGTTCCGGACCTGGTACCTGCCGACAGGCCGCGAAGTCGAAGAGCTCGGACTGCAGGACGCGGCGTATCCGAAATCCTTTCTCGCGTTGATGGGCGCTCCCTTCAGGCGGTGATGCACGGCCTTCTCCTTGCGGCTTCGATGCAAGCGTATCGCGCCCGCTATTGGCGCCCGGTCGAGAAGCGGACCAGTGCCCCCGATGCTGCGCAGTCGAACGTGCTGGCGACGCTCCTCTTCGGCAATCGCGATACGCGCTTCGGCCGCGAGCATGGCTTTCACGATATCGACGGCCCGAAACGCTTTCGAGAACGAGTACCTGTTCAGGATTACGAGCAACTGCGGCCCTATATCGACGAACAGCGGCGAACGGGAAATCCGTCCCTGACAAAAGAACCGCCCCTCTTTTACGCGCAGACCAGCGGGAGCACCGGCCTGCCGAAGTACATTCCGATCACGCAGACGATGCTCGCGTTTCACAAGCAGGAGCAGGCACTCTTTTCCTATCTCCAGTATCGAGCGTGCCCGGCCGCATTCGCCGGGAAGGCATGGGGCATCATGGGGGCATCCGTCGAAGGTCATCTGGACAGCGGTCACGTCGTCGGCTCGGTGTCCGGACACCTCTACCGATCGCTGCCTGGAGCCATTCAGCGCCGGTTCGTCGTCCCGCCAGAGGTCTCGAGCATCGCCGACTACGAGTTGAAATACCTGGTGATCCTGCGTCTCGCGCTGAACGAGCCGTCGATCACCTACATCGGCTCGCCCAATCCCAGCACATTCCTCCGGTTGATCGACATTCTCAACGAACGGCGGGAGACGCTCCTTCACGGTCTGGCGACCGGAACATTCGAATCGCTCGAACAACTGGAGCCGCGGCTGCGTCAGATCGTCGAGACGCGACTGCAACCCCGTCCCGAACTCGCTGCGAGGCTCTCGAGCGAAAAGCTCCTCAGTTTTGCCAACGTGTGGCCGAACATTCGTCTCCTGACGACGTGGACGGGCGGCAGTTGCGGCATTTCACTCGGCCAGCTGCGTTCCAAGCTGCCCGCGTCGGCAGTCGTCATGGAGCTCGGCTATCAATCCACCGAGTTTCGTGGAAGCGTCGCGCTGTGCGCCGAAACGGCCGGCGGGTTGCCGCCGCTGACTCATCATTTCTTCGAGTTCGTCGAGCAGTCGGAGTGGGACGCCGGACGCCCGACGTTCCGGCTGCTTGGGGAGCTCGAGATCGCTCGGCGTTACTACGTGCTCGTGACGACCGCGTCCGGTCTCTACCGATACTTCATGAACGATCTCGTGGAGGTGACTGATTTCTTCAATGCAACGCCCCTGCTGCGGTTCGTGCAGAAGGGCCGTGGTGTGACCAGCCTCACTGGAGAGAAACTCTACGAGTCGCAAGCGATCGAAGGCGTCTGCCGTGCCGCTGCGCGATGCGGAGTCGAGCCGACGTTCTTCGTGATGGTTGCCGACGAGATCGCCTCTGCGTACTGCCTGTTCGTCGAGCCGGCACGATACCCGCCGCCCGATGCGCCGCTACTGGCGGCTGATGTCGATCGTACGCTGGGCGAGTTGAACCTCGAATATCACGGCAAGCGTCAAAGCGGCCGCCTGAAGGCGCTCGATGTCATTTGGTTGAAACCTGGCACGGCCGAAGCCTACAAGCTGGCGTGCGTCCGTGCCGGGCAGCGCGAAGGGCAGTTCAAACCAATTGTTCTTCAGTACCGGAAGGATCTCGCGTTCTCGTTTCACGCCTGCGCACTGGCCTAGCGAATGGCATCTACACGCATTGTCCGCCTGGAGATGGAACCGCTGAAGATACCCTTCAAGATCGCGTTCCGTCACGCGTCGGCGGAACGGGTGGAAACGTCGAGCCTCTGGGCCCGTGCGTTCCTGGAGAGAGACATTGTCGGATACGGTGAATCGTGCCCAAGACCGTACGTCACGAGCGAATCCTTGGACACGGCGCAGGTGTTCTTCAGGCGGCACGAGCTGGCGTGGCGCGAGCGTATTTTCGATGTGGCATCGCTTGGCGGCTGGATCGCATCACACGTACCAGAGATCGACAGGAACCCGGCGGCATGGTGCGCCGTCGAGCTCGCCGTGCTCGATGCGCTCGCAAAGGACCGCGGAGAGACTGTCGATCGCCTGCTTGCACGCCCCGAACTTGAGGGCACATTCCTCTACACCGCCGTGCTTGGGGACGCGGAACCGGAAACGTTCAAAGTCACCGCCGGGCAGTATCGGCGCTTCGGCTTTTCAGATTTCAAGGTGAAGCTTTCCGGCAATCTCGATCGCGACCGCCAGAAATTGTCGATCCTCCGCAGCGTCGGCGCCGAATCAATCCGCTTGCGCGTCGACGCCAACAACCTGTGGCGCGCAGGGGACGAGGCGGTACGTTTTCTTCGCGCGCTCGATTATCCGTTCTTCGCAATCGAAGAACCGCTCCAAGCCAATGAATACGAGCCGCTGGCCCGGGTCTCGGATGCCCTCGCGTGCCCAATCGTCCTCGACGAGAGCATGCTCCGCGTCGAACAGCTCCACCTGCTGGCTCCTTCGTCGAATCGCTGGATCGTGAATGTGCGGGTTTCGAAGATGGGCGGGCTGATCCGGTCGATAGCGATCGTAGAGACGGCGCGCCGTCTGGGTCTGCCGATCATCGTCGGCGCACAGGTCGGAGAAACGAGCCTCCTCACGCGCGCAGCCTTGACCGTCGCCCGTGCCGCCGGCGACAGTCTTGTGGCTCAGGAGGGTGCGTTCGGAACGAAATTACTGGAGCACGACATCTGCGACCCGCCGCTCATGTTCGGCCAAGGTGGCATCCTGGACCTCGCGGCGTTCCCGTCGCTTCAGCAACCAGGATTCGGCATCGTCTAGCGGTTCACGGAAGCGTTTTCAGAAACGCGACAATCGCCTCGGCATCATCTTTTGTCAGCGTGTAGGCAGGCATCGGCGGCCCAGCCTTGCCACCGCGAGGATTCTTCGCGGTTTGCAGGAACCCAACGAGACCGTCCTGTCCCCAACGCTGCCACAACGCGCTTGTCGAAGTAATGTCAGGCGACTTCTGATGCCAGTCGGCAATCGGCGCCGACGGCGTTACGTTCAGGGTCGTGCCCTTGAACCACTGCTCTTTGATGAGCTCGCCAGTGGCCGTCTTTGGCGTGTGACAGTCCTGGCACCTCGCAACCTGTTCGGCCAGATATTTTCCGCGCTCGATCTGCAGGCTCGACTTCGAGTCCTGCGCAAACGCCGCGGCGGTCATCACACCAACAACCAGCGACAGTACGGCAAGAAACCAGGTACGCATTGGAAGTCTCCTCAGGCTGTCGCCGCTTCGGTCTGCCGGGCAACCGTCGTTGCGCTCGCGGCGAGCGAGGCCAGCGCGGCCTGAACACCGCCGGGCTTGTAGGGCACGCCCGCGAGGCTAAGACCCATCTCCACGCCGCTCAAAGTGCCGGCGAGGGTGAGGTCGTTGAACGCGCCGAGATGTCCGATGCGGAAGACCTTGCCGGCCAGCTGTCCAAGACCCGTGCCCAGCGACATATCGAACTTGTCGAGGATGATCTCGCGCAGGCGATCGGCGTTGTGGCCATCGGGCAGCACGACGGCCGTCAGGGAGTTCGAGTACTCGCTCGCTTCCTCGCAGAGAATCTCGAGCCCCCATGCGCGGACCGCCGCGCGTGTGGCATCGCCGTATCGCTGATGGCGGCGGAACACGTTCTCCAGCCCCTCTTCACGCAGCATCTCGAGCGCTTCACGCAGTGCATAAAGAAGGTTGGTGGCCGGGGTGTACGGGAAGAAGCCGGACTTGTTGGCCTTCAGCATTTCCTCCCAATCGAAGTACGCACGCGGCATCTTCGATACCCTGCTGGCCGCAAGGGCCTTTTCCGAAACGGCATTGAATCCGAGGCCTGGCGGCAGCATCAAGCCCTTCTGCGATCCGGCCACCGTCACGTCGATTTCCCATTCGTCGTGACGCAGATCCATCGAGCCAAGCGACGAGATCGTGTCGACGATCAGCAGGGCCGGATGCCGGGCACGATTCATCGCCTTGCGAATCTCGGCGAGGCGGCTCGTCACCCCCGTAGACGTTTCGTTGTGCACGACGACGACGGCTTTGAAATTGTGCTGCGCGTCGGCAGCAAGGGTCGCTTCCACGGCCGACGGCGAGGCGCCCCTCCGCCAGCTTCCCGGCAGATATTCGACGCTCAGCCCAACCCGTTCCGCCACCTTGCGCCACGCGATGTGCGAGAACCATCCGGTTTCACAGATCAGGACGCGATCGCCTGGCGACAACGTGTTCACCAGCGCCGCCTCGCAGGTTCCCGTACCTGAAGACGGAAAGATCACGACGGGACCTTTTGTCTTGAACACGTCGCGGATGCCGTCGAGCACCTCGAGGCCGAGTTGAGCGAACTCGGGGCCGCGGTGATCGATCACCGGCTGCGCCATCGCGCGCATCACGCGATCGGGCACGTTGGTTGGTCCCGGAATCTGAAGGAAGTGACGTCCTGTGTGCATCATCGGTGAAACCCTACCACACGACAGTTGTGCAATCCCACGTTCGATTCTTGCAATCGAACGTACCAATATGGAGCACGGCCCGCCAGGTTTTCCACTGGAGGCGGCTTTCGGCCTTCTTTAACACCATTTTAGTCAGCCACTTACGGTTTCTGAGTGCCAAATTGCGAAACAGGTCCTCTTTTTGCTCTTGGAGTCGGCTCGAGTTCCGGCTGTCCCAACTAATGTAGCGCGAATAAACATGACTCCAGCAACAGCGACACCATCTGCGGCCCCTCGCCCTTCGGCCCCGGTACCGGCGCGACCGGCCGACGCAGACCATCTTCGCCGGGTCGTCGAGAAGCAGCCTGCGTGCCTGTTCCGAGTAGGCGTCGACGGGCTCATCCTCGCCGCCAACGACGCGGGCCTTGGGCTCCTTGGCGCGAACCAGCCGGCGCAGATCCTTGGCGGTCTTCTCACAACCTGGATCATGCCGGCGCATCATGCCGCGTGGCGCGACTTCGCGCGTGCGGTGACCAGCGGAACATCCCAGTCGATGGAGTGCGAGCTCACCGACGTGTCGGGAACGCAGCGCAATGTCGACTTTCACGGTGTGCCGCTCGTCGATCACGCCGACGGCATTCCTTCACTCATCCTCGGTGCGCGCGACACGACGGCGCAGCGCAGTCTGGAAGCCGCCCTATTTGATGCGGAGCAGCGTCAGCCGACGGACGCTTCCTCGGAGAAGCTGCACATGCTTGAATCGAAGATTAAAGAAGTTGAAGCCGACCGGCAACGGATCGAGCAGTCGCTGGCGAAATTGCCGCAACTCGAGATGTTGCTGAAACAGGGACGAACGCATTTGCAGGATCTCCGGACGCGGCTCGTTGAAGCGACGCAGGAGCGCGATCGCCTTGCGGCGCAGCTCGGCGGACGCGAAGTCGAAAACGAGCGGCTCTGGGCCGAGCAGGTCCAGCTGCAGCAGTCGCTGACCGAACAGCAGCAGCGCGATCTGACGGCACTCCGCGCAGAACTTCAGGAAGCGGTTGCCGCGCGAGACGCGGCGGCGGCCCGGTTGACCGAGCGCGAAACCGAGCACGAACAACTGCGCATCGCACGCGACGAAGCCATCGCCGAGCGCCAGGGCCTCGCCGCCCAGCTCGTCGAGCGCGAAGCTGAGCACGAGCATCTGCGCATCGCGCGCGACGAAGCCATCGCCGAGCGCGACCGGCTCGCGACGCAGCTCAGCGAGCAGAGCGAGCAGCTCTCCGAACGAGACCGATCGATGGCTTCCCTGGAAGAACGGTCCAGGCAGGAAGCCGATGAACGCGCCCAGGCATTGGGTGCTCTGCGGAGCGACGCGGAACAGGCCACAGCCGAGCGCGATCGGCTGTCGTCGGAGCTGAACATTCTCCGGGCCGAACACGAGGAACACGTTCGAGCCTCCGACGCTCACCGGCAGCAGCTCTCCCTGGAGCACGACGTCGCGCGAGCGGGTTTCGAGGAAGCTGTTCGGTCGGCGTCCTCTCAAAAGAGGGAAGCCGAAAAAGTTCTGGCGGATCTTCGCCTCGAACTGCAGAGCATGGATCTCGCGGTCCGGAGCATCGAACCATTTGCGGCCGCCGGTCGCCTGGCCGTGGCCCTCGTGCGCGAGCTCTTGACGGCCGTCGCCGATATCGACGCGCGCGCGGCCTGCCTGGTGGCGGAGTGTCCGGTCGATTCGTCGAGCCGGGAAGAGATCGAGCAGTTGCGGTCCGACTCGGTGCGCGCATCTTCGCTGGCGCGCCAGATACTGCACGCAAGTGAGATCAGTCATTCAGAGGAGCGGTCGTAATGGCAGCTACTGTGGAAAGCAGCGCCGTCGCCACTTCTGAGCGGCGGACGGCCCCGCGCCTTGTGGCCGCAGCCGTGCCCGCCATCACGGGAGTACGGTTGTCGCCCGGCGGCGGCGAAGCCTGGCTCGTCAACATCTCCTCGAGTGGTGTGTTGGTCCGGTGCGCCACCAAATTGCTGCCGGGCACACCCGTCATGGTGACATTTGAAGGGACGTTCGTCGTCGGCTCGGCAAAAGGCAAAGTCGCACGCTGCTTCGTCGCCGACATCGGCCGCCCCATCGGGCTGTCGTATCACATCGGGATTGCCTTCAATGAGTCGATTCCGTTCGAAGGCCAGATAGCCGAGACCCCGCAACATGAGCCGGAAGCGGTGCCTGTTCTCGTGAATCGCTGGTAGACCGCAGCATCATGAAGCACTCCGCCCTTCGCCGCGTCGAGCAAGTGAACAAGGAGCTGTGGATCCTGCTCTCGCTGTTCATTATTGCGCTCGTCCTGAACTACGTCGTCGCGTCGCAGCGAATGGTGCTCGGCTTCTACGTGCTGCCCACCCTTGGTTCCGCCTATCTGCGAGGCAGGCGCGAAGCGACGCTGACGGCGTTCGCCAGCGTGCTGATGGTCGTCCTGCTCCTCATGTACAGCGACGCGTTCGGCGCAAAGCCAGACGTCGCGCTGGAGCCTGGCTGGAGCAAGTGGCTAGACGTGACGGTCTGGGGCGGGTCGCTCGTGATCACCGGCTACCTGATGGGAACCCTGTGCGAGCGGAAGAATTCGCAACTCCAGGAATTGCGCGATACCTATCACGGCGTGCTGATGATTCTGCGGCACTTCATTTCGAAGGACAGCTACACCGAGAATCACTGCCATCGCGTGTCGGTCTACGCCATGACGATCGCCGAGACGATGGACCTGAGTCCCTCCGTCATTGAGGACGTGAAGGCGGCAGCCCTGCTGCACGATATCGGGAAGCTCGACATCAGCCGCGACCTGCTTTACAAGGCCGCCAGGCTCACGAGCGAGGAGTACGAAGAGATCAAGCAGCACGTCCCTCGTGGCATCGACATGCTCGAACCGGTGGGCGGATCGCTGCGCAGGGTCATTCCGATCATCCTCGCGCACCACGACAGGTTCGACGGCTCCGGCTACCACCCGACGAGCGGCGAGGAAATTCCGATCGAGTCCCGTATCATCGCAGTGGCCGATGTGTACGATTCACTCACCAGCGACCGCCCTTATCGCAAGGCGATGTCGACGTTCGACGCTCGCGACGTCATCGTGAAGGGCTCCGAGCGGGAGTTCGATCCGCGTGTCGTCGGGGCTTTCCAGCAGGCGTTCCGGCAAGGCAAGCTCGAAATCTGGTCGGCGCCGCTCACAGCCGCGTAATTACGTAGAAAAGCATGAGCCGAATCAGCCGTCTCGCCGCCGCGCTGTTGGTCGGGATGTCCGTGTCGCTGTCCGCCGAACTTTCCAGGCACGACTTCGAGGGCTACAAGTTCAGCCTGCAACTTCCGACCGGGTACGCTCTCCAAGCGGACGCGAGCCCACGCCAGGGATTCAAGACGTTCGGCTTTGCGACCGAGCCGCGAGGCGATGGCACGCGTGGGATGATTCAGGTGTCGCTGCTGGATTTCAGCAGAGCGCCCGCTGGCGAAACGGTCAGCCTGGAAAAGTTCGCGGCGGCCATGATCAACGGAGTGCGAGATCGACGAAGTCGCTGGGAGCAAACGGTCGGGGACCTGAAGGTTGACGGCGTTCCCGCGAAGCGTATCGAATGGGCCGGATCGATGGAGCCCGGGTTCGGCCGTCCGCCCGTGAACATGCGCGGCGTGATGATTGTCGGCATCAAGAAGAATCTCGGGTTCGCGTTGCATACGCAGGATGTCGTGGCGTTCACCGACGTGACGTTGCCTACGTGCGAGCAGGCACTGCAAACGTTCGCCATGACTCTTCGCCGCTAAGGCGTGCTATCCTCTGCCCATGTCGCATTTCAGGAAGAGCATCATCGTGCTTGGTATCGGGACATTAATGTCTTCGGGCGCATGGGCGCAGGAGCCCGCGCGTCGCGGCGGCGGACCACCGGCGCCGCTGAAGAACCTGCAGATCCTGCCGGCCGATATTCCCCGTCCTCAGCTGACGCAGATCATGCAGGGTTTCAACGCTGCGCTCGGCGTGCAGTGCGCGTACTGTCACGAGTTCGTTGGTCCTGGGAATGCGGCGAACGACATGGCGTCGGACTCGAAGACGCCCAAGATGGTCGCGCGCGTGATGATGCAGATGACGGGGGAGATCAACGCGAAGATTGCGGCCAACGTCAAGAAGTCGGCGGATCAACTGACGAGCGTCACGTGCGCGACCTGCCATCGCGGCGCGGCGATTCCGGTGAACCCGCCACCGCCGGCACCGGCGCCGGCGGCTGCAGCACCACCGGCGGCGCGATAGAGCGATCGGATTTCCTCAGATCCCCAACGGCGGCACGCCGTACGCACGCGCAAGATCGTTGATGCCGTTCCGGAGTGCGGCCCACAACCGGGCCGCCTCCGTTCCGTAGCTGCCCCGAGCGACTTCCTGGTTGATCTTTCGTCCGTCCTCGACCACGTGTTCCACTTCGTTCTTGGTCTGCATCCAGTTGTCGGTCGGGTCGAACTTTCGCCGGAGCCGGTTCGTCGATCGATTCAGATCGCCGAGCGCATCCTCGAGCTTATCCTTCTTGGCGCGGGCCTTGGTTTTCTGATCTTCGGTAGCACCGCCTCGCGGGGAGCGGCCGGACGACTTTGCGGCATCCTTGGCGTCGCCGGCGTTCTCCCCACGCTTCTCCAGATAGTTGCGGAACTCGTCGACGCCATTCTCAACCTTGGCGATCAGATTCGCCACCTGCGCCTTCGGCATGAGCTGAGCTGACACATTCGCAGCAAATCCGGCCGCAACGAATGTCAGCACGAAGATCGAGAGCGTCAAGCGGTTCATGTCTTCAACCTCAGCTAGTTTCCGGCCTACTGAACGCTGACGGCAAGCGCCTGCGTGTAAGTGATCTCGACGGCGTCTCCGGCCTTGTACCCTTCGAGGTTCTTCTTATCCTGGACCCTGAACGACGTCCGTCGTCCATCCTTGCCCTTTATGGTGACCGAGGGCACAGCCGGGTCGATCGCCTCGATAGTGACCGTGACAGTCAGCTGCGCCGCCATTGTGCCTCCCGGCTTGGTGCCCGGAGTCCTTGTTACGGCACTCGTCACGGGATCCTTGGCCGCCGTGCCAGGCCGCCGGATCGCCGTGACAATCGATTCGTGATAGCGGAAGGTGACTTTGTCGCCGACCTTGAGCGCGGCGAACCGCTGGACCTCCGGACCGCAATACACGTCCTCGATCAGGCCATCCTTGTCCTTCAAGGACACGATGCGTCCCGCGTGGTCTATCGCTTCGATCGTGAACGTCTCGCTGATGACGTCGCCCACGCTCACAGGCTTCTGTGCCCACGCTCCAGTCGGCACTCCCAACAGTGCAACCATCATCACCGCTCGCATGTACTTGTTCATGAGATCCTCCTGATATTTT
>JAMQPK010000166.1 GCA_023717525.1 Vicinamibacterales bacterium
CTCGCGCCCTTCCGGACGACGCTCACCGTCAGACTCAGTCCTTGCCGCCTTTGCCGCCGGACCCGTTGTTGAACGACTCGTAAGCTTTCACGATCTGCTGCACCAATTTGTGCCGCACGACATCTCGATCGTCAAAATGCACGAAGGAAATGCCTTCGATCCCGGAGACGACTTTCATCGCTTCGACGAGCCCCGAGGGACGTCCGGCCGGCAAGTCGATCTGCGTAATGTCACCGGTGACAACGGCTTTCGATCCAAAGCCCAGGCGCGTCAGAAACATCTTCATCTGTTCAGCTGTCGTGTTTTGCGCCTCGTCCAGAATGACGAACGCGTCGTTCAGCGTGCGTCCACGCATGAACGCGATAGGCGCGATCTCGATCGTGCCGCGCTCGATGAACCGCTCGGCGCGTTCGACGTCGATCATGTCGTACAACGCATCGTACAAGGGCCGTAGGTACGGATTCACTTTCTCGGCGAGATCCCCCGGCAGGAACCCGAGCTTCTCGCCGGCCTCGACGGCAGGCCGCGCGAGAATAATCCGATTCACTTTCTTCGCCAGCAGAAACGAGACGGCCTGAGCCATCGCCAGATAGGTCTTGCCCGTGCCAGCGGGCCCGATGCCGAACACGATATCCTGCTGCTCGATCGCGTCCAGGTACCGCCGCTGGTTCACGCTCTTCGGGGCAATCCGTTTCTTGCCTGATTGCGTCAACGAACTCTTGAGAAAATAGTCGCGGAGCTCGAGCGTCGGATGGTCCGCCAGCAACTGTGCGGCGGTCTTCACGTCGCCGTTGGAGATCCGATAGCCCTCCTGTGCCAGCCCCGAGAGCTGCGCGAACAGGCGCTCGACTTTGCTCACTCCCGCGGGCGCACCCTCGACGATGAGGTCGTGCCCCTGGGTTCTGAGCTTCACACCGAGCAGGGATTCCAGAAACTTCAGGTTCTCGTCGTACGAACCGAAGAGCGTCTCGATGCCCTCCTCCGGAAGCGTAATCTTCGTCATACTTCTTACTTCCTACTTCTTACCTCTTACTTGAATATGCAGCTCCCGCAGCTGTTTCTCTGACACCGCCGACGGGGCGCCCATCAGGAGGTCCTCGGCGTTCTGCGTCATAGGAAACGCGATGACCTCCCGGATATTGGGCTCTCGCGCGAGCAGCATCACGATGCGATCGATGCCAGGCGCCAGACCTCCGTGCGGCGGCGCGCCATAACGGAACGCATTCAACATGCCGCCGAAGCGCTTTTCAACTTCCTCGGGACCATACCCGGCAATGTCGAACGCCCGCAACATGATGTCCGGCCGATGATTCCGGATCGCGCCGCTCGACAACTCGACGCCGTTGCAGACGATGTCGTACTGGAACGCCTTAATCGTCAGCGGATCCCGCGTGTTCAAGGCCTCCAGTCCGCCTTGGGGCATCGAGAATGGATTATGGCTGAACGTCACCTGATTGGTCTCTGGATCGCGCTCGAAGAAGGGAAAATCAGTAATCCAGCAGAACTTGTATGTGTCTGCCTCAATCAACTCGAGTTCCCGCCCAAGATGACCGCGCAGCCCATCAACCGGCCGCCCGACTTTCTCCGTCTGTTCGGAGACAAAGAAGATCGCATCGCCAGTCTTTGCTCCCGTCGCGGCTGCGAGTTCCGCCCGCTTGTCGTCGGAGAGAAACTTCGCAATAGGGCCCTTTGCCTGCTCGGCGAGCACGAGGTACGCCACGCCGGCGAGCCCCAGCGACTGCCCGAGCTCAACGGTCTTGTCGAAAAACGAGCGCGACCGATCCGCCGCGCCTGGAGCGACAATTGCGCGCACGACGTTCCCCGCGGCAACGGCCTTCGCGAAGACGGCGAACCCGGACTCCCGGAAAGTCTCCGTCACATCGATAGCGCGAATGGGATTGCGCAGGTCTGGCTTGTCAGTGCCGAACGCAGTCATCGCCTCGTCGTAGGGAATCCGCGGAAATGGCGGTTTGGTGACCTGCCAGCTCGAAAACTCCGCAAACAAACCTGACAATACCGGCTCTATGGCACCGAACACGTCGTCCTGTTCGACAAACGACATTTCAAGATCGAGCTGGTAGAACTCTCCAGGCGAGCGATCGGCGCGCGCGTCTTCGTCGCGGAAGCACGGGGCTATTTGGAAGTACCGGTCGAACCCGGACACCATCAACAACTGCTTGAACTGTTGAGGCGCCTGGGGCAAAGCGTAAAACCTGCCAGGATGAACGCGGCTCGGCACCAGATAGTCCCGCGCGCCCTCCGGCGAGCTCGACGTCAGAATTGGTGTCTGATACTCGAGGAATCCCTGATCAACCATTCGGCGCCGGATGCTCGAGATGACCTTTGACCGAAGAATGATGTTTTCGTGAATCTTCTCTCTGCGCAAGTCCAGGAACCTGTAGCGGAGGCGCTGGTCTTCAGGGATATCCTGCGTCCCCGCCACTTGAAACGGCAGCGCCTCCGCCGCTGACAACACGTCGAGCGCTTTGGCGGCGACTTCGATACGGCCTGTTGGCAAACCTGGATTGATGTTTTCCTCGGTCCGCGCGAGGACTTTGCCGGAAACACTGATGACGCTCTCGACCCGCACGCTCTCCGCACCTTTGAACGCGTCCGAGTTCGGCGTAAAGACGACCTGAGTAATGCCGTAGTGATCCCGGAGATCGATGAACAAGAGCTGCCCATGATCCCGCTTTCTGTGAACCCAGCCGGACAGGCGCACGTCGCGCCCAACGTGTTCCGGGCGCAGGGCGTCGTTGGTGTGAGTCCTGTACCTGTTTTCAGTCATCAATTAGTCGTTCGTCGTTGGTCGTTAGTCGTTAGTCGCAGTCGTTGGTCTCAGTCGTTAGTCGTTAGTCGAGATGCGAGATAGGCTGCAAGCGTGTCGCGAGGAATCGTTTCCTGCTTCCTCGTCGCAACGTCACGGATCGACACTGTGCCATCAGCGACTTCATTGCCGCCCAGGATGGCGAGGAACCGCGCCTTGCGCTGGTCGACGTGCCGGAAAAGCTTATCCATCTTCTTGACCACTTCCGGATAGACGTCAACCCTCAAACGAGGGAGTTTCCTCAACGACGCGGCGGTCTCCATCATGGTTACCTGCGCGGTCAAATCGATCGCTGCAACGACGACGTCGATCGAGGATCGCTCTATAAATGCAGGAAACATCTCTCTCTCTTGCATCACCACGAGAATGCGCTCCAACCCGAGGGAGAAGCCACATGCAGGCACGCTATCGCCTGAAAACATGCCGATGAGGTTGTCGTAGCGTCCGCCGCCGCCGAGGCTGCCCGGCAAATGGCGGACTCCAACCTCCATGATGGCACCCGT
Organism: Vicinamibacterales bacterium; assembly: GCA_023717525.1. Lineage (GTDB taxonomy): Bacteria > Acidobacteriota > Vicinamibacteria > Vicinamibacterales > JAMQPK01 > JAMQPK01. The sequence continues at coordinate 3,331 of JAMQPK010000166.1, forward strand.
GTAGTACGACAACCCACGCGCGAGCGACTTGTCGAGAAGAAGATGGCCGGCGCCAGTAGAAGTGCTTAGTTGAAAGATCTCCCGAAGATTGTTGAGGGCTGAAGCTCCGCGGGGATCCTCGCCAATCTTTCGCTCGAGCGTGTCCAACTCCTCGAACGGATCGACAGCAGCCGGCAGAAACGCGGTAATCGCCAGAAGCCGGTCAATAGTCGACCGATCAAGCCCTCGCTGCTTTAACTCAAGTTCGACCCCGTCCTCCCCAATCTTGTCGCGTTTGTCGAGAGCGGTCAGCGTCTCGCCGTGTAGAGGTTCTGGTACTCCAGACGTTGTTAGCATGCTGGTCAGAACGCCCCGATGATTCAGGCGAATGACGAAATTCTTGAAGCCAAGAGCCGTTAAAATCTCCGAGACAGCGGCTATCTGCTCCGCCTCCACAACCGGCGAAACTGACCCGATGCTATCGATGTCACACTGATAGAACTCTCGAAACCGTCCCCTCGCCGGGCGTTCGGCGCGCCATACAGGCTGAATCTGATAGCGCTTGAAGAACTTCGGAAGTTTTGCCTGATACTCGGCGACGACCCGGGCCAGCGGAACCGTGAGGTCGTATCGCAGCGCGAGGTCGGCCTGGCCGCTCGACTCATGGTCGCCGCGCTTGAGAATCTTGAAGATGAGCTTGCCACCTTCGTCGCCGTACTTGCCCAGCAGCGTCTCGATGTTCTCTACGGCAGGCGTCTCGAGCGGCTCAAACCCGTACCGATCGTAGACGTCGCGGATGACGCCGACGACATGCTCGCGCCGTCGCACGTCGTCCGGCAGAAAGTCGCGCATTCCGCGCGCTGGCTGCGTTTCCATTACATGTAGTCTTTCCGATAGCCGACGTAGCGCTGCGCGTAGTCGCGAATCGACGCCACTTCAACGTCCGTCAACTCCCGCTTGAGCGCAGCGGGCCTGCCCATCAGCATCGATCGCGGCGGGAATCGCTTGCCCTCCGGCACGAGCGAGCCGGCCGCAACAATCGAGTCTTCGCCAATCTCAGCGCCGTTCAGCAGCATGGCCCCCATGCCAATCAACACACGATCGTGAATCGTGCAGCCATGGAGAATGGCGGCGTGGCCCACCGTCACGTCGCTCCCGATCGTCGTCGGATGAGTGCCGCGCATCACGTGAATCACCGTGGCGTCCTGGATGTTTGTCCGGTGGCCAATCCGGATGGTGTTCACGTCGCCTCGAATCACGACGTTCATCCAGACGCTGCTCTCGTCACCAATTTCGACATCGCCAATCACCTGCGCGCTCTCGTCGATATATGCGGTTGGATTGACCTTCGGGTGTATAGCGCGGAACGGGCGGAGCATGCAGGGAAATTATATCGGGAACAGGCTCTCGGCCCTGGACTCTGGGCTTTGGACCTGCTTGGGCTCCAGGCCAGAAGCCCAGAGCCCAAAGTCCAAAGCCTAGTTCGAGTCGGTCGCCCGCTTCGGCGTTGGGCCGCCGCGGAGCGTCATCAGATGGTCTCTGATCGACCGAATCTGCACATCCGCGCTGTTGTTCAACTGCGGGTAGTCCGATTTCGGATAGTTCGGCCAAAATTGCGGCATCCTCGTGCCCGGCTGAATTCTCGATGGGTTCTGCAACCACCGCAGAATCCACTCCGGCTGGAGCCGTTCGTGCGTCATCCGCAGGTCCGGCGCCAGCGTGGTCCGATCCTGGTCGGGCCGAATCTCTCCGAGAACATGGCACTTCTGACATTGCAGTAGATCGAACATCTGTTTGCCCGGAACAGCCTGGCTCGTCAGCTCCGCGTGATTGTAGGTGCGGAACGGGCCAATCGAATCCCCGGTCGCTCCAAAGTATCTGATGATCTCGTTCCAGCGCCCGTCGTCCAGGCCGAAGGTCGGCATCCTCACGCTCAACCACGGACGAATGGTGATCGGTCCCTGCAGGAACGCATACAGCCAATCCGGCTGAACCTTCGCACCTTCCGGTGTCAGCAGCGGGGGCGCCAGGCTGGCGTCCGACACCAGCGCCTTGTAGTCGCCACCATCCCCTTCGATCTCGTGACATCCGACGCAGTTCTGACGCCGCACGCGGGCCCGGCCCGCGACCGTGTTGTCGCGCTTCGCCGTGCGGGGCGGCAGCGCCGAGGCCGGCTGAATTTCGCGCTGGAAGCTCATGATCGCGGTCTGCAGCCGTTCGATCTCCACCTCGCTGAAGTGGAAGTCTGGCATGCGCAGCTTCTCGAGCGGCTCGAGCACGCGGCCCTCGTCGAACGAGCGCGGATCCTTCAGCTTCTGGTGGAACCACGCCAGCTTCGAATGCGGGATGTGCACGAACGCAAAGTCGAGCCGTGTGACAAGCTTGGTGCCTTCCTCCGATAGCTCGGTACCGATAGGCTGGGTGTTCTCGAACCCCTTGATTTGGTGGCAGCTGAAACAGCCTTGCCGAGTGATGACACGCTGACCCAGCTCGAGCTGCCGGGCGTTCGCGTCGAGCTTCGCCATGCGCGCTTGCGCATCGGTGGTGCCGTACACGTTTCGGAGGTAGTCCAGCAGCACCGCATCAGCCTGCTGCGGCGTCGGGGTCGCTTTCGCTGCATCGCCGGCTGGCCCTGTCAGCGTCGTAAGGTACGTCGCCACATCGGCCACCTGCGCGTCTGTGAGGCGCAGGTCCGGCATATAGGTGTCCGGGTTGTAGTGCTTCGGATCGCGGACCCAGTTGTAGAGCCACGCGTAGGTCGTCTTGCTGCCGATGTTCTGGAGAGGCTGCCCGAACGTGCGGCGCGGTCCCGCCGCAGTCCGATCCTTCTCCTCGATCACGTGACAGCCAAGACAGCCGATGCCCCGCACTATCTGCTCACCCTGCTTGGCATCGCCTCGCGGCGGCGTCGGCACGGGGAATTGATACGGCTCACTGTTCGCAAACAGATACGCAACCGCGGCGCTGATCTCGACTTCGTTGCGAACGGCGTCTTCCGGAGCGCTGGTGTTGGCGTTGTACCAAACCTTGGGCATCCAGGTGACCGGCTTCACGGCCGCCGGATTGCGCACCCACGTCTTCACCCAGTCCTGCGTGAGCTTGCTGCCGATCTTCGTGAGGATCGGGCCCGGCTTCCGCAGATTCTCGAAACCCTTTGTCTTGTGGCAGGCGTAGCACCCGGCGCGCTCGAACGTGGAGTACGCCACGCCGAGCTTCGGTGCATTCGGGATGTAGACCTCGCTCCTGTGGCACTTCTCGCACGATGCCTCAGTCATCTGGGTCGGCAGCATCGGGTAGTCCCACATGTGCGGCTCTTCCCAGTGATACTTCTCTTCCCACTCCTGCCGCTGCTTCGCGTCGCGCGGGTAATGCGAGGCGTCGCGGAAGCTGGTCGACCCGCCCAGGCCCTCGTGGCACGACGTGCACCCCGTCTTGTCGATGGGATGCGGCGAATCGCTCCCGACATAGGCCGACAGGTTCGGATGCGTTTTGAAGGGCTGCGGGTACTTCTCGTATCCGGTGCGATCGATGGCGAGGTGGCACGTAGTACAACGATCCATCTTCGCCACACGCGCGAAGTTCACGTCGTCGACGACGTTCGGCGTCACGATCTGCCGCACGGTGAGCGTCGGCGCCATGAAATCAAGCAACGGCGCATTCCGGAAATACTCCTTCACGAAACTCGGCTGAATGGTATCCAGCACCTTCGACAGCCGGTTCTGGTCGAACGTCAGCTGATCGATCTGCTTCTGGAGGGCCACGGCCTGGCCCGTGTACTTGCCGAGTTCGCTCAGCAGGCTTGCGCGTTCGCCCACGACCTTTTCGACTTCCAGATTCACCTCACGCAGCCGATCCGCCTGTGCTTCGATCTCTTTCTGACGCTCCGCCACGGCCTCCGGGTGTTCCGAGCGCTCGACTTCGAAGGCATACCGATCGACGTCGTATTTGGCCTTCGCGAACTGCGCAGCCTGATTCACGCGGAACAGGCGCGCATCGACGTCTCTGAGCTTCGCTTGAATCTCGTCGATCTGCTGCCGACCGGCCTCGATCGCCTTCTGCTGGGCGGCGAGCTGCTGCTGCAGCTGTGTCAGCCTCGTCTTGTTGACACGGCCCTCGGCTTGAGCGAGGTTGGCCCGCGTCACCTCGATCTCGAGCTGATTGAACTGCCGCTGCGTGTTCTTCCACTCTCTGTCGAAGTCGTCCCAGACCATCCAGATGGCCGACAGGAACAGAAAGATGCTGGACGCCGCGAAGACGACGTTCAGGAAGTCGATGTTGTAGGCGTGCCCGACAGCCTTTTTCTCAGCCATATTTTCCCGTCGCAACTAGATATTGAAGAAGATCTCCGGTATGCCCACGATGTACTTCAGGTTGAAAATCCACCGAAGCAGCATCTTGATGGGCAGGGCCATCATCATCAGGAACAGAAAGACCGTGACGTAGTACCGAGGCGCGCCGAGCTTATCGACGTACGTCTTGAACAGCTTCTTACTCAGGAGCACGGGCAGCGCGCCCACATACAACAGCACCAGCACGATGCCCGGCAGCTCGCGCAGGAAGTAGTTTGTCGGCAGCGGCTGGCCCAGCGCACGAACCCAGAAGTACTCGGACAGGTTGACGTTGGTCAGTGCCTCAAGCTTATGAAGGTCCCAATATTCGAACGGGCCAAAGAAGTTCCAGTTGGGGCCACGGAGGAACGTCCCTAGAACGATGAGCGAGCACCACAACACGACAAAGCCGAACAGGAAGAGTGTGATCTCGACCTTGCGCTCATTGAAGGTGTAGTAGCCGTTGCCCTTCTTGTTCGTGTCGATGTAGGGGATGGCGATCAGTCCAACGATGATGAGTCCGGGCAGCACGACGCCGGCGAGCCACGGATCGAAGTAGACCAGCATCTCCTGCAGACCGAGGAAATACCAGGGGGCTTTTGACGGATTCGGCGTCACCGCGCGGTTGGCCGGCTGCTCCAGCGGCGCCTTCAACACGATCGACCACACGATAAGGACGATCGAGCAGACAATCAGCGAGATGAGCTCGGTGTACACGAGGTCGGGCCATACCCACACGCGATCGGACTCGGCCGCCTCTTCCGGCCCTTCGCCTTTCGCGATACGGCGGTCGTTGACGACTGCCTGCTTCATCGAATACCAGACAAAGAAAACGAGCAGGAAGATGAGCCCGACGATGGGTACGTTGTCGGGCTTCGTGATGATGAGCCGGAAGTTGGGGTCGAGACCGCCCAGCGCGAAGAACAGCGTAAAAACGCCCAGTGCGCCGTACCCGAATGCGTTCGACGCGATCGACTCGCGCTTCCACACGAGGCCGACAAGCGCCAGCACCATCAGGAGGAAATACACCCGAGGGTCGGCGACCGCGTTAAAGATTCCCTTGATAAAGTCCATGGTTGGCCTTTACGAAGTTACATAGGTCCGCTGATGCCGCCGTCTTTGCGCACCCGCCAGAAGTGAACCGCCATCAACACCGCAATGCCGAGCGGCAGCCCGACGCAGTGCAGCACGTAGAAGCGCAACAGTGCGCCTTCGCCGACGAACGTTCCACCAAGAAGCGCAAACCGCGCGTCGTCCGCGGCGTGGATCAGCTTGACGTCGCCGAGCGCCAGCAGTGCGGCGCCGGGGCCTTCATGGCCGAGGAACGGTGTCGCGCGCGCCATGTTCGAGCCGACGGTGATGGCCCAGATCGCGAGCTGATCCCACGGCAGCAGGTAGCCGGTGAACGACAGCAGCAGCGTGAGCACCAGCATGATGACGCCGACGCTCCAGTTGAACTCGCGCGGCGGCTTGTACGACCCGGTCATGAAGACCCGGAACATGTGCAGCCACACGGTGATCACCATCGCGTGCGCTCCCCACCGGTGCATCTCGCGCATGATGCCGAGCGGCACATGTTCCCGAAGGCCCACGATGTCGTTGTAGGCGTATTCCAGCGTCGGGCGGTAGTAGAACATCAGGAGCAGACCCGTAAAGGTCAGCGACAGGAACAGGAAAAAGCTGAGGCCGCCCATGCACCAGGTGTAGCGCAGCTTCACCCCGGACTTTCTGATTCGCACGGGGTGCAGATGCAGAAAGATGTTCGAAAGCATGACGAGCACGCGGTTCCGATCCGTGTTCGGGCGCTCGTGCCGGAATACAGATTTCCAGACCTGCGTTTCCGTCAACCAGTTCCAGAAGCGGGTCGCCGGGCTTTCCTGCGGTCGAATTGTCTTGGTTTCTGTAGCCATTTGTCGTTTACCGTTTACCGTTCACAGTTAAGCGATCTGCAGGAACGAATCTGGATCGATCCACTGACCGAGCTCGTACTGGAACTTCCTGCTCTTGTCGACGAGTATCTGGCCGTCTTCGGCAAGCGCCACGCGCACGCGCTCGAGCGGGCGCGGCGCGGGCCCTTCGAAGTTGATGCCGGTCGTGCGGAAGCCGCTGCCGTGGCAGGGGCACTTGAACTTGCCTTCGGCCGACAGGTAGTTCGGCGTGCAGCCGAGATGGGTGCACGTCGTGCTGAGGACGTAAAATCCGCTGGCGTGCTGGGCGATGTCATCCGCCGTCCGCACGATCCAGACACCGTTCGATTCCTTGTAGCGTTCGTCGACGCCCATGCCGAAATCGGCCGGCACGCCAACCTTAAATTGCTGCGGCGGTTCGTTCAGGACGTTCGGAAACATGAACCGGCCCGTAGCTGCCAGCGCGACCGCTGACCCGGCAGAAAAGGCACCCCAGGCCATCGCGAGCCATACGCGGCGCGTCACCAGCGGCGACGTGTCGTCGGGGTCGCGCGTGCTGGCCTTGCCGGCCGCAGCCGCAGCCGTGGTTGTCTTTCCCGCCAGGTTCGCCGGTGGAACCGCGGGTGCGGCGGGCTTTGCTACCGCAGGCGCTGCATGCGCGGCAGGAGGCGGCGCGGCAGGTGTTGGAGGTTTTACTTCGTCAGTCATTTTTTAGTCGTTGGTCGTTAGTCGTTAGTCGTTAGTGCCAGTCGTTAGTCGTTGGTGCCAGTCGTTAGTCGTTGGTCACGGTCGCTAGTCGTTCGTCAACGCCCCGACGATCGACGATGGACGATGGACGATCTACCCAAGGCTCCTCAGCGTCTCCAGGGCGGCCTGGCGAACCTTCAGATTCGTGTCGCTCTCGCTCAGCGCCTTGACCGGGTCCAACAGCGCCGCCTCCTTCAAAGCAGCAATCGCGCGGAGGCCGCTGATCATCACTTCTCCCACGGGATCGATCTCCTCGGCCGCCCGCTGCTGACGCGTGACGTTTCGTTGCACGTACTCCCGGTCGAGCATACGCCGAAGCACTGCCGAACCCTCGTGCCGCCCATGCCGCGCGAGGGCAATGGCGGCGTTCCACTGGACATCGGCCTCTGTGTCATCGAGCGCTTTCACAAGCGTGTCGCCCCCGACATCACCCGGAATCGATCCGAGGGCGTAGACCGTCATCTTTCGCACGCCTGCGTCACCGGAGGTGTACATCCGCTCGATGTCCGGCACCGCCGTTACATCCCCGGTCGAACCCAGCGCCCAGATCGCGCTGATGCGCGTCTGGCTCTCCTTGTCATTCAGAGCATCGATCAAAAGCCGCCGCGCGTCGGCCGGAATCGGCGGTGTCAGCCGTCCAAGAGCCAGAGCCAGATACTGCCGCACCTGCGGATCGTCGTCACTCGACGCCGCAAACGCCTTCGTGAGCTCTGGGGCGAGCGTCGCCTCTTCCTTCTTCACGAACTCGGGATCCGACATCAACCGCGACAACTCGTACGCCGCCGGCCAGCGTCTGTTAGTGCCGCCCGAACGGATGTCGGTCAAGTACTCCTGTGCCGAACGGTCGTCATTCAGCAGGCTGCGAAAGCCGACATAGACCAGCACCGTCGCGCCGACTACGAGCAAGGGTATAAGGAAGAACTGAACGGCGATGGCCGGCGCTGTTGCCAGTGGCCGGACAGCGGGCTCCCGCTCGACTAATTTGTCCATGTAATGCGCGTAACGGGTCCGAAATCAGTGATTTACTACGTGCCGGGACGACAAATTTATATTACGTACCTGCCAATACGTCAAATTTTCGGCAGCGTCACGCCGCGTTGTGCCTGGTACTTGCCCTTCTTGTCTGCGTAAGACATCTCGCACGGTTCGTCGCTTTGGAAGAACAGCACCTGCGCGATCCCTTCGTTTGCGTAGATCTTGGCCGGCAGCGGGGTCGTATTGGAAATCTCGAGCGTCACCGTGCCCTCCCACTCCGGCTCGAACGGCGTCACGTTCACGATGATGCCGCAGCGTGCATACGTCGACTTGCCGAGGCAAATCGTCAACACGTCGCGGGGAATCCGGAAATACTCAATCGTGCGCGCCAGGGCAAACGAGTTGGGCGGCACGATGCACACGTCGGTCTTCACGTCGACGAACGAACGCGGGTCAAAATTCTTGGGATCGATGACCGTGTTGTTGATATTGGTGAAGATCTTGAACTCGTCGGCCACGCGGATGTCGTACCCGTAGGACGAGACGCCGTAGGAAATTGCACTGCCGCGCACCTGACTGTCGATAAAGGGCTCGATCATCTTGTGCTCTCGAGCCATGCGGCGGATCCAGCGGTCAGACTTGATGGTCATTGGTCGTTGGTCTCAGTCGTTGGTCGTTGGTCAGGTCGGCGGTCCTTCAACGGCGCAGGAACATCATCAGGAGCGTGAGCACGACGCTGAGGATGATGGACGTCACCAGCGGGAAGTAGAACGTCACTGGACCCCGCCGCACCATGAAGTCGCCCGGCAATCGCCCCAAAGGAACTCCTGCCATCACCGCCAGCCCGATGGCGACCATGACGACGCCGGCAGCGACGAGGAATTTTCCCACGGAAATAACCAAGGCCCAAGGCCCAACGACCTATTTGTCCACTAACTCCATGCCCGAGAAGAAATACCCAATCTCGAACGCAGCGGTCTCGGGCGCGTCCGAACCATGGGTTGCGTTCTCGCCGATCGAGCTCGCAAACTCCTTCCGAATGGTCCCCGGATCAGCTTTCGCGGGGTCGGTGGCTCCCATCAGGGTCCGCCACTTCTTGATCGCGTCCGGTGCCTCGAGCACCAGCGCGACGAGCGGCCCGGACGACATGAACTCGACCAGCCCGGTGAAAAACGGCCGCTCGCGGTGAACCGCATAAAACCCGGCGGCCTCCGCCTGCGTCAAGCGCATCAGCCGCATCGCACGGATCTGGAATCCGGCGTTCTCGATGCGCTCAAGAATCCTCCCGGCGTGCCGCCTGGCGACCGCGTCGGGCTTGATAATCGCGAATGTACGTTCCATAGAAGCAGCTGATTATAACCGGAAGAAGATTGGAGATTTGGCGCTAGGTGATTGGGTGATGGAATTGTTTTCAATCCCAATCACCCAATCACCCAATCACCAATCTCCCAATCGTCAATAGTGTCAGTGTCGGGAACTTACCGAAGGCTTTCCATGATCTCGTCGAGCGCGGCCTGCGGCGGGCGCGTGCGATCCAGCGGGAGGCTCGCGAGCGGTTCGTCCACCACGTTCAACTGCTTGAGGAAATCGTCCCGATCGGGCTCGATGTAAATGATCCCCGTCGCGAACTCACCGCGACGCGACGTCTCGTGCAGCGTACGCATGGCTTGAATCTTGTCGGTGGGGTCGTACGCCTCATCCAGCTTTTTCAGCAACAGCCGGGAGCCGTCGTGCATCTTCACTTCCTGAACCGAACCCGGCTCGTACTCGACCGTGATGTCCTCGAAAAACGGAACGAAGCTGACCTCCTCGAGCGGATCATCGTGATCCTTCACGTACGCATAGCTCTTCGTCGAGCCCTCGTGATCGTTGAACGTCACGCACGGCGAAATCACGTCGAGCATGACCGTGCCCCGGTGGCTGAGAGCCGCCTTCAACAGGTTGAGCAGCTGTTTCTTATCGCCGGAGAACGAGCGCGCGACGAACGTCGCGCCGAGTTGAATCGCAAGGGCACAGGTGTCGATAGGCTGCAGGTCGTTCACCACGCCGTTCTTCAGCGTGGAACCGAGATCGGCCGTCGGCGAGAACTGCCCCTTTGTGAGCCCGTAGCAGCCGTTGTCTTCGATGATGTAGATGATCGGCAGGTTGCGGCGCATCAGGTGCACGAACTGACCGATGCCGATCGCCCCGGTGTCGCCGTCGCCGCTGACACCAATCGCGATCAGCTTCTGATTGGCGAGCATCGCGCCTGTGCCGACCGACGGCATCCGGCCATGTACGGCGTTGAAGCCATGCGAGCTTCCGAGGAAGTACGCGGGACTCTTGCTCGAACAACCGATCCCCGACAGCTTGACGACCTGCTGCGGGTCGACGCCCATTTCGTAAAACGCCTCGATAATGCGCTCCGAAATCGAGTTGTGCCCGCAACCCGCGCACAGCGTGGTCTTGCCGCCCTTGTAGAGCTGCGGCTCCAGGCCGATGCGATTCACCTTCAAGGGTACCGTCGCCATTTATTCTCCACCTGTCATTGATGAGGCCGAGGCCGGGGTAAACCGCTTCGTCACCTCGAAACCTTCCTGCGCCAGAATGTCGTCGCTCACGCTCCGCGCGTCGATGGGCAGACCGCTGTAGTGCAGCACGTTGCGCAGCTTCGCGCAGCGCTCGGGCGACAGTTCCAGCTTCATCAGCATCGCCAGCTGAGCGTCGCGGTTCTGCTCCACGACGTAAATGCGATCGTGCGCGTCGATGAATTTCACGAGATCCTCGGTGAAGGGATACGCCCGCACGCGCAGGTACGACGTCTTCACGTTCGTCTCTTCGCGGAGCTGATCACGGCTCTCCGTGATGGCCCAGTGCGACGTGCCGTAGCCGATGATGCCGATCCTGGCATCCTTGTCGGTGTCGACGATCGGCCTGGGCACATGTGTCCGCGCCGTCTCGAACTTGCGGCTCAGCCGGTCGACGTTGTTCACGTAATCGTCGGGACGCTCGCTGTACTGAGCCTTGGGGTTATGCCCCGAACCGCGGGTGAAGAACGCCGGCATGCCGTCGCCCGGCACCGTCCGGTAAGGAATGCCGTCACCGTCGACGTCCTTGTAGCGGCCCCACTCGCCGAGCTTGGCCAGGATCTCCGGCGTCAGCCGCTTGCCGCGATCAAGCGGCTTGGTCGGATACTTGAACCCATCCGACATCCAGTTGTTCATTCCGAGGTCCAGGTCCATCATCACGAAAATCGGCGTCTGGAACCGCTCGGCGAGGTCGAATGCGACCATGGCCAGCTCGTACGATTCTTCAACGGAATGCGGAATCAGCAGGATGTGTTTGGTGTCTCCGTGCGACAGGAACGCCGTGCTCAGCAGATCCCCCTGGGCCGTCCTCGTCGGCAGACCCGTTGACGGACCAACCCGCTGCACATCGAAAATAACCGCCGGCGTCTCGGCGTAGTAGCCGAGGCCCGCGAATTCCGACATCAAGGAAATGCCGGGCCCTGCCGTCGCCGTCATCGCGCGGGCGCCGGCCCATCCGGCGCCAATCACCATGCCGAGCGACGCAATTTCGTCTTCCGCCTGCACGATGGCGAAGGTGGCCTTGCCGGTCTCCTTGTCGATGCGGTACTTCCGCATATAGCCGATCAGCGATTCGCATAAGGACGAAGAAGGGGTAATCGGATACCAGGCGACCACCGTAACGCCCGCCATCATGCAGCCGATGGCGGCAGCAGCGTTGCCTTCAATGAGGATCTTGCCGGCCGTGGCATTCATCTTCTCGACGTGAAACGGATCCTGCTTCGTGAACGTGGTCTCGGCATAGTCGAAGCCGGCCTTCAACGCAGCGGCGTTCAGGGTGATGGCTTTCGCTTTCTTTCCGAGTTGCCGGCTCAGGGCCTGCTCCATGTACGCCAGGTCGATGTCCAGAAGCTTGGCCAGAATGCCGTCATAAATCATGTTGCGCACGAGGCGGCGCAGCTTGGCGTCCGGGCACACCGCGGCGACGAGCTTGTCGAACGGCGCCGGATAGAACGTGAGGTCCGAGCGCAACTCGTTCAGCTTGAGCGGTTCGTCGTAGACGACGGCGGCGCCAGGTTCCAGCGTCATGACGTCTTCCTTGGCCGTCTCGGGGTTCATCGCGACCAGGAAATCGACTTCCTTCTTGCGCCCGACATAGCCGCGCTTGCTCGCCCGGATGGTGTACCAGGTCGGCAACCCGGCAATGTTCGAGGGGAACATGTTCTTCCCCGACACCGGCACGCCCATCAATAAGATCGAACGAAGGAGAACGAGGTTGGCCGTTTGGCTGCCCGAGCCGTTCACCGTGGCGACTTGAATGCTGAAATCGTTGACGACGCGGGTGGCTGAAAGCGGTGTTGTTTTTTCCTGCGGAGCTACATCAATCGGTGACATTCCGTGTCCTTCGAGATATTTGCGGGAAAAGCTGGCTTCCCAGCCCAAGATTATAACACGGCAAAATGGCCGGAAGTTCTGGCAGCCAAACCGGTTACATCCTGTTATCGGTAACGCGTGTTGTTACAGCAGGCTTTTCACGGCGGTGCCGATGTCTGCAGGGCTTTTCACAACGGTCACGCCGGCCGCGGACAGCGCCGCCATCTTCTCGGCGGCAGTACCCTTACCCCCCGCGATGATGGCCCCCGCGTGCCCCATGCGCCGGCCTGGCGGCGCGGTCTGCCCGGCAATGAAGCCCACGACCGGCTTCTTGAAGGTCTTGCGAATGAACTGCGCCGCTTCTTCCTCGGCGGTCCCGCCAATTTCACCAATCATCACCACTGCGTCAGTTTCAGGGTCGTCTCCGAAGAGCCCCAGAACGTCCACGAACGAAGTGCCAATGAGCGGGTCGCCGCCAATGCCAATGCACGACGACTGCCCCATGCCCAGTTGTGTGAGTTGATGAATGGCCTCGTAAGTAAGGGTGCCGCTCTTCGACACGATACCAATGCGCCCTTCGCGGCAGATGTGCCCCGGGATGATGCCCGCCTTCGCCTTACCGGGCGAAATCGCCCCAGGACAATTCGGCCCTACGAGACGCGTCGCCGGCCGGTCCTTCAAATAGGTAAGCGCGCGCATCATGTCGAGCGTCGGAATGCCTTCGGTGATGCAGACGACGAGCCGCAGTCCGGCGTCGGCCGATTCCATGACCGCGTCGGCGGCAAAGGCCGCCGGCACGAAGATCACAGACGTGTTTGCGCCCGTCTCCCTGACGGCCTCGGCTACGGTATTGAAGATCGGCCACCCTTCGTGCGTCGTGCCGCCCTTACCTGGCGTCACCCCACCGACGACGGTCGTGCCATAGCTCTGTGCCTGCTTGGCGTGAAAGGTGCCTTCCTTGCCGGTGAGACCCTGGACGAGGAGACGGGTGGTCTGGTCTAAGAGAATTGCCATGTTGGTGTCAGTCGATAGTCAATAGGCGATAGCCAATAGTCAGAGTCGAAAAGTCGAGGGTCGATAGGCCGGAGACCTTCCGTCGCGGACCAAGGACCAAGGGCGAAGGACCAAGGACCTATTTCGCAAGCTCAACGACCTGGCGCGCCGCTTCGCCCATCGAATTCGCGGTCGTGAAGTTCAGCGCGCTCTCGCGAAGCATCTGCTTGCCTTCCTCGACGTTGGTGCCTTCCATGCGGATCACAATCGGCACGCGCACGCCAAGCTCCTGCACGGCCGCAATTACACCCGCTGCCAGGATGTCGCAGCGGAGAATGCCGCCGAAGATATTGATCAGCACGGCGCGCACGTTCTTGTCGGACATCAGAATCTTGAACGCGTTGCGGATCTGCTCCTTGTTCGCCCCGCCGCCGACGTCCAGGAAATTCGCCGGCTCCCCGCCCGCCAGCTTGATGATGTCCATCGTCGCCATGGCGAGCCCGGCGCCGTTCACCATGCACCCGATGGTGCCGTCGAGACGGATGTAATTCAGGCTGAACTTGGACGCTTCCACTTCGAGCGCATCTTCCTCGTCGAGGTCGCGGAGTTCCTTCAGGCCGGGATGGCGCGACAGCGCGCTGTCGTCGAACGTCATCTTCGCGTCGAGCGCCAGCAAATCGCCAGCCTTGGTGACAATCAGCGGGTTGATTTCAACGAGCGAGGCGTCGGTACCGATGAACGCGTTGTAGAGCGCCGTCACCATCTTCCCGAACTTGCCCACCTGGTCGCCCTCGAGGCCGAGTGCAAACGCCAACTTGCGCGTCTGGAACGGAGCGAGGCCGGTCGCCGGATTCACGTATTCCTTGTGAATACGTTCAGGCGTTTTCTCGGCAACCGTTTCGATCTCCATGCCGCCATCCTGGCTCGCCATGATGACCGGCCGGCCGGCCGCCCGATCGATGACGAGACCGAGATAGAGCTCGCGTGCAATCGGCAGTCCCTGCTCGACGAGCAACCGGGAAACGATCCGGCCCTCGGGTCCGGTCTGGTGGGTCACCAGAGTCATCCCGAAGATTTGCGTCGCAATCTTGTCGGCTTCAGCGGGGTTGGCGGCGAGCTTGACGCCTCCTCCCTTGCCCCGGCCGCCTGCGTGAATCTGCGCCTTGACGACCACGGTTCCGCCGCCGAGACGTTCGGCGACACCCTTGGCGTCCGATGCTTTGAAGACCGCTTCGCCTGACGGAACCGGGACGCCGTACTTCGCAAGAATGGCTTTGGCTTGATACTCGTGAATTTTCATAAGGACAAAACGTTCAATCGTATCGTTCGCGGTTTGTCTGCGTCAAGCCATTGGGAATAGAATTCACGTTATGTCGTCCATCACGACCAAGTTGATCATTGGCGCGACCGGCGTTCTTCTCTTCGCTTACCTCATCCTGCACGTCATCGGGAACGCACTCATCTTCTTCGGACCGGACCTGTTCAACTCGTACGCGCACATGCTGCTCAGCAATCCGCTTGTCGTGCCCATAGAGATCGGCCTGGTGGTCGTCTTCCTGATTCACCTCGTCAAGGCCATCACGATGACGTTCCAGAACCAGGCCGCACGACCGGCGAAATACGCGAAGAAGGTGGCGGCCGGTGGAACGAGCCAGAAGAGCCTCGCCTCGTCCACGATGATCCTCAGCGGGCTGGCACTCCTCATTTTCATTCCCATTCACGTGAAGATGTTCAAGTACGGGCCCGAGTATCCGTACGGCGCTTCAGACGTGCGCGACTTGTACCGCCTGGAGGTCGAAAACTTCACCTCGCCGCTGGTCGTCGGCCTCTACGCGATGGTGATGGTCGTCGTCGGGATGCACCTCTGGCACGGCGTGGCGAGTTCCTTTCAATCGCTCGGCATATCGGGTCCGCGCTTCACGCCGCTCATACGCAAAGTCGGGAAGGTGTCAGCGATCGGGATTGCTGGCGGCTTCATCGTGATTGCGGTGTGGGTATTTCTCTTTGGAGCCCGATCATGACGCTTGACGGGAAGATTCCAGGCGGCCCGATTTCGGAGAAATGGGAGCGCCGCAAATTCGAGAACAAGCTCGTCAACCCCGCCAACCGGCGCAAGTACGAAATCATCATCGTCGGCACCGGCCTGGCGGGATCCTCGGCTGCCGCCGCGCTGGGCGAGCAGGGCTACCGCGTCAAGCTGTTCTGCATCCTCGATAGCCCCCGGCGTGCTCACAGCATCTCGGCGCAGGGCGGCATCAACGCGGCGAAGAATTATCGTAACGACGGCGACAGCATCTACCGGCTTTTCTACGACACAGTGAAGGGTGGCGACTATCGTGCTCGCGAAGCCAACGTCTATCGACTCGCGCAGCTGAGTGTCGATATCATCGACCAGTGTGTGGCGACCGGTGTCCCGTTCGCCCGCGAATACGGTGGGCTGCTCGACAATCGGTCATTTGGCGGGGCCCAGCTCTCCAGAACGTTCTACGCACGCGGTCAGACGGGCCAGCAGTTGCTCCTGGGCGCCTATCAGTCGATGCTGCGGCAGGTTGATGCGGGGAACGTCACGCTCTTCCCGCGCCGGGAAATGCTGGACCTCGTCGTCGTTGACGGTCAGGCTCGCGGAATCGTGACGCGCAATCTCATTACCGGTGACCTCGAACGCCATGAAGGCCAGGCTGTGCTGCTGTGCACCGGCGGTTACGGCCCGGTCTACTATCTGTCGACCAACGCCATTAACTCGAATGTCACGGCCGCCTGGCGAGCTCACAAGCGTGGGGCGCTTTTTGCGAACCCCTGCTTCACGCAGATTCACCCGACGTGCATCCCTGTGAGCGGCGACCATCAGTCCAAGCTCACGCTGATGTCAGAAAGCCTCCGCAACGACGGTCGCGTGTGGGTCCCCAGGAAGAAAGAGGACACGCGGCCTCCGGAACAGATTCCCGAAGAGGAGCGCGACTATTACCTCGAGCGGCGATATCCAAGCTTTGGAAACCTCGTGCCCCGGGACGTTGCGTCGCGCGCGGCAAAGGAGCGGGCGGACGAGGGATTCGGCGTCGGCGAGACAGGCCTGTCGGTCTACCTCGATTTCAAGGAAGCGATCGATCGCCTCGGCGTGGAGACGATAAGGGCCCGCTACGACAACCTCTTCGAGATGTACAAGCACATCACGGCCGAAGACCCCTATAAGGTCCCCATGCGCATCTACCCCGCCATCCACTACACGATGGGCGGGCTCTGGGTGGACTACAACCTGCAAAGCACGATCCCTGGTCTGTTCGTTCTTGGCGAGGCGAACTTTTCCGATCACGGCGCCAATCGCCTGGGTGCGAGCGCGTTGATGCAAGGCCTCGCCGACGGCTATTTCATCGCGTCTTACACCGTCGCCAACTACCTGGCAGGCGCCTCGCTGTCGAAGGTGTCGACCGACCACGGCGCGTTCAAGGAGGCGGCGGCAACCGCGCAAGCGCGCATCGACCAGGTCCTTCGCGTGAAGGGCACGCGGACGGTTCGGCAGTTCCACCGCGACCTTGGCCACATCATGTGGGACTACGTCGGGATGGCGCGAACCGAATCAGGCCTGAACGCCGCGATTCAGAAGATACGGGCGCTCCGCGACGACTTCTGGAAGGATGTCGCCGTGTCCGGCGAACAGAGCAACTTGAATCCAATGCTCGACTACGCCGGCCGCGTCGCCGACTACATGGAGTTCGCCGAGCTTCTGGCGCTCGACGCACTGCACCGCAATGAATCGTGTGGAGGGCATTTCCGCGAGGAGTACCAAACACCAGACGGCGAGGCCAGGCGCGACGACGACCACTACTCGTACGTCGGGGCGTGGGAATTCACCGGTGTCGGAACCCAGCCTGTACTGCACAAGGAAGCACTCGAGTTTCAGGAAGTGCGCCCGAGCCAACGGAGTTACAAGTGATTGGAGATTGGGCGATTGGTGAGTGGGCGATTGGTGACCGGGCGATGTTGACTGGGCAATTCCTATCACCCACTCACCAATCACCCAATCGTCGATATTAGGAGCTTATGCCTGCGAAGACGATCACTGTGAACCTGAAGGTGTGGCGGCAGCCGGCGAAGGATCAGCCCGGACGGATGGTGGACTACGTCGCGAAGGACATCTCGACAGATATGTCGTTTCTCGAGATGCTCGACGTCGTCAACGAAGACCTCATCCGGAAGGGCGAAGACGCTATCGCCTTCGATTCCGACTGTCGGGAAGGTATCTGCGGCGCATGCGGCTGTGTGATCAACGGGATTCCACATGGACCAGACGCGGGCGCGACGACCTGCCAGCTTCACATGCGGCGGTTCACCGACGGCCAGACCATTACCGTCGAGCCGTGGCGCGCCAAGTCCTTCCCCGTGCTGAAGGATTTGACGGTAGACCGATCGGCCTTCGATCGGATCATCGCATCAGGCGGATACATTTCGGCAGGCATTGGCGGCGCGCAGGACGCCAACAGCATCCTCATCCCCCGAAGTATCGCCGAGGAAGCCATGGACTCGGCCGCCTGCATCGGCTGTGGGGCGTGTGTGGCGGCCTGTAAGAATGCTGCGGCTCACTTGTTTACGGGTGCCAAGATTACGCATCTGGCGCTGCTTCCTCAGGGGGCCCCTGAGCGCGCGCTGCGCGTGGTTCGCATGGTCGGTCAGATGGAAGCAGAAGGGTTTGGCGCCTGCTCGAACGAGGGCGAGTGTGAGGCTGTATGCCCGAAGTTGATTCCCATCTCGAACATCGCAAAGTTGGTGCGGGAGTACACCAGGGCGTGGTGGCGTGGGACAACGTAGGCGGCGCGCGATAACGCGGGTTGGTTGGGCGGGGCCCACGTTCTCCTACGCCCCCTACGTTCTCCCACGCTACATCCTGATGACGTCCACCAGTTCCTTCACCGCCGCCGCCGATTTCATCAGCGCGGCCTGCTCTTCCGGCTCCAGCTTGATCTCGATAATCTGTTCCATACCCTTGGCGCCGAGCTTGACCGGCACGCCAAGATACTGATTCTTCACGCCGTATTCGCCCTGCAAGTATGCCGAGCACGGCAGAATCTTCTTCTTGTCCTTCAGGATGGCCTCGACCATCTCCGCGGCCGACTCGCCTGGCGCATACCAGGCGCTCGTGCCAACCAGCTTGGTAATCTCCGCGCCGCCATCAGCGGTTCTCTTACAGATGGCGTCAATCCGCTCCTGCGACAGCAATTGGGTAATGGGAATTCCCGCAACGGTCGAGAGCCTCGGCAGCGGCACCATCGTGTCACCGTGACCCCCGAGCACGAACGCATGGACGTTCTCGACCGACACTCTGAGCTCCTGCGCGATGAACGTGCGCATGCGGGCCGAGTCGAGCACGCCCGCCATGCCTACGACGCGCTCACGCGGGAACCCGCTGAGCTTGTAGACCGCCTGGCACATTGCATCGAGAGGATTCGCAACCGGCACGATGATGCAGTTCGGGGAATATTTCACGACCTGCTCGGTGACGGCTTTCATAATGTTGAAATTAACATTCAATAAGTCATCACGACTCATGCCAGGCTTCCGCGGCACGCCGGATGTAATGACGACAACATCTGAGTTCGCACTCTGCGCGTAATCCGAGCCCCCGATCACGAGACTGTCCGAGCCGAGGATGGGGCACGTCTCGAGAATGTCGAGCGCCACGCCCGCCGCCTTCTGATCGGCAATGTCGACGATGACGACATCGGCGAGCTCTTTTTCCGCAATGCTCCGGGCAACAGTCGCGCCAACGTTTCCAGCGCCACCCACAACCGTCACTTTTCGATTCATTTCCGCTCCTGAGTTAGTTTTCAGTTCTCATGCTCTTTAGGTCACTCACCATCACCGTGAAAATAGTTCTTCACAGAAATTGTGGAAAACCCTGTTGAAAAGATCGATCGAATCATCGATCGCTGCCAACGAATTCGAACAAATTAGCAAATTGCACCATCGTGGTGCGATGGAGAACGCCGGCACCAAAAGCCGACGGATTATACTGTAACGGCTTTTATGAAGATCGTGATCGCTGACGGCCTTCCGCCCTCCGCCATCGAAGCGCTCGAGCAGCCTGGTTGGGAAATTGACAACCGGCAGGGGCGCTCGCCTGCTCAGTTGACGAACGACCTGAGGGACGCCGACGCGCTGATCGTACGCAGCGCAACGAAGGTGACGCGGGAACTTCTCGACGGAGCGCCAAAGCTTCGCGCCGTCGCTCGAGCCGGTACGGGCGTTGACAACGTCGACGTGCCAGCCGCAACCAAGCGCGGCATCGTCGTCATGAATGCGCCGGGGGCGAACAGCCTGAGCGTCGCTGAGCTGGCGATGGGATTGATGCTGTCGATGGCACGGAATATTCCGGCAGCCGATTCGTCGATGAAGAGCTCAAAGTGGGAGAAGACGAAGTTTGGGGGCACTGAAATTCGGTCAAAGACCCTCGGACTGGTCGGATTCGGGCGAATTGGTCAGGAAGTGGCGAGCCGCGCACACGCGTTCGGCATGGTGGTCGTCGCGCACGACCCGTTTATTTCGGCGGAGACGGCCGCGGGCCTGGGAGTGGATCTCGTCTTACTCGACGAGCTGTGCGCCCGCGCCGACTACATCTCCCTGCACTTGCCCTCCTTGCCGTCGACCAGACATATCTTCAATGCTGAGCGGTTTGCGCGCTGCAAGAAAGGCGTTCGCATCATTAATACAGCACGAGGCGAGCTGATCGACGAGAAGGCGCTGGCCGACGCCGTCGAGTCGGGGCAGGTCGGCGGCGCCGGCCTCGATGTTTTCGATGTCGAGCCGCCAAAGGATTGGCGCCTGGCGACACTGCCTCAGGTCGTCGCAACTCCTCACATTGCCGCGTCGACGAAGGAAGCCCAGGAACAGGTTGGCGCGGAAACGGCGTCAGCATTGCGGGATTTCTTGAAGGAAGGCATCATCCGGAACGCCGTAAACTTTCCATCCGTGTCGATGGAGGCGTACAAGCGGCTCAAGCCCTTCCTTACGCTCGCACGCCATCTCGGTCTGGTGGTCGCGCAAATGGGCGAGGCGGCGCGCATCACCGCCGTCGGTGTCCGGTACTACGGTGAACTCGCCGGCGATTCCAACCAGTTGCTCGGCAGCGCGGCGCTCGAGGGGGTGCTTTCAGCCATTCTCTCGTCTGGCGGCGTCTCCTCGATCAACGCGCGGACGCTGGCTGCCGAGCGCGGCATCGAGCTCATCGAGTCGCGCAGTTCCCGCTCGCGTAACTACACGAGCCTGATTTCCGTGAAACTCCATACCAGTGAAGGCGATCGCTGGGTAGAAGGCACGGCGTTTGAAAACGGAAGCCTGCGCATCGTTCTGATCGACGGGGTCGTCGTGGAGTCGCCGCTGGAAGGTACGCTGCTCATCATCAAGAACAACGATCAGCCGGGGGTCATCGGCGACGTAGGTTCACTGCTCGGCCGTCACAGGGTGAACATCGCCAGCTTCGCTCTCGGTCGCGACCCCACATGTGCCGATTGCGCGATAGGGATCGTCAGGGTGGACGAGCATGCGGACGTTGGACAAGGTATCGTCACTGACGATGTGCTGAAGGAGATACGCGCGACTCCCAATATTCGCGAGGCTTGGCGAGTGCGGCTCGACTAGGGAGGGCTCGAGGCTACGGCCGGAGGGCCAGCGTCAGTTCGGTTCCGGCCTGGTCGCGCAGCAAGACGGCGTTCGAGTCGATTCGAACGACCCGAAACCGGCCGCCGACCAATTCACCTTCACCGACAACGTAGAGCTGGTCCGCACCCGTCACGACCGCTGTACGTTTCTTTCCCTCGGGCGTATCGCGCTCGGCCACCCCCGACAAAACGTAAGCCGGCGAGGGTAACGGCGCTGGCTCGGCAGGGACGAACATCGGCGAGGCCGCAGCCGGCATCACGCGCGCTGGCGATCGCTTAGCTGTACCGAAGCGAAACGGATTTCTCGACGAAGGCCTCAACTGACCCGCAGCGACAAACTCGCGCAGCCTGGCCGCCTGCACGTTCAACTGCTCAGCCGTCATGGAGTGTGCGGTCGCGGAATATTGCGGCGCCTGTGTCGTCGAAACCGGCGCGGTGTGCTGAGGACTCACGGCGAACCAGGTGGCCATGACACCGCCACTGGCCGCGAGCACTCTCAGAGTCGATTTCGTAATCACGTTGGCTGATCCTACACCCGCCCGGCAGGGCGGTAAACCTGTGTTATTATTCGACGTGCGTCCTGCCGGTTGCACCGACAGCATCCGCGAATCTCCAAACCATCAACATACCGTCGCTGTCATCCCTGCCCGCTACGGGTCTACGCGAATCCCAGGGAAAGCACTGGCCGACATCGACGGGCGTCCCATGGTCGAGCACGTCTATCGGCGTGCCGCAGCGGCGCACTACGTCGACAGGGTCATTGTCGCCACCGATGACGAGCGCATCGCCGAGGCCGTGCGCCGCTTTGGCGGCGATGTTCGAATGACGAAGCCAGACCATCTGACAGGCACCGACCGCCTTGCCGAAGTTGCCGCCTCGCTCGATTGCGACCTCATCGTCAACGTTCAGGGTGATGAACCGCTGATAGAGCCCGAGAGCATTAACGCAGCCATCGAGCCGTTCCGATCTGACTCCGCCCTGGTGATGTCGACTGTCTGCCGCCGCCTGTCAAACGCCGAAGAGGCCGCCGACCCGAACGTCGTCAAGGTCGTAACCGACCGACGCGGCGTCGCACTGTACTTCTCCCGGGCGCCCATTCCCTACCTGCGCGGACCCCAGGATGAAGGGGCGGGTCCTTATAAACATATCGGGCTTTACGTGTACCGGCGTGAATTCCTGCTTCAAGTCGCCGCGCTGGCGCCTACGCCGCTCGAACGTAGCGAATCGCTGGAGCAGTTGAGGGTGCTCGAGCACGGATTTTCGATCAAGGTGGTTCAAACAACCCACGATTCGATCGGCGTCGACACGCCGGAGGATCTCGAGCGCGTACGCCGGCTCGTGACGGTGGAGACTCGCGCGTAGGAGGGCCCGCTTAACAATGACGAATCCAACCAGGCCGGTGAAGTACATTTTCGTGACGGGCGGGGTCGTGTCCTCCTTGGGCAAGGGTCTGGCAGCAGCCTCAATCGGCGCACTGCTCGAGGGGCATGGCTACCGCGTAACCCTGCAGAAGTTCGACCCCTATATCAACGTCGATCCCGGCACGATGAGCCCGTATCAACACGGCGAGGTCTACGTCACCGACGATGGCGCCGAAACGGACCTCGACCTCGGCCATTACGAGCGCTTCACCAACACGCAGACGACCCGGAACCACAACTGGACGACCGGAAAGATCTACCAATCGGTCATTCAGAAGGAACGACGCGGCGACTACCTGGGCCGCACGGTGCAGGTGATTCCCCACATCACCAACGAGATCAAAGACAGCATCCGCGCGGTATCGGCCGGTGTCGACATCGTCCTGGTCGAAATTGGCGGCACGGTAGGCGACATCGAGAGCCTGCCTTTCCTTGAAGCCATTCGCCAGTTCCGGCAGGACGTGGGCCGTGAAAACACGCTTTACATCCACCTGACGCTGGTGCCGTTCATAGGAGCCGCGGGCGAGCTGAAAACGAAACCGACCCAGCACAGCGTTCGCGACCTCCGATCAATCGGGATCCAGCCGGACATCCTGCTCTGCCGGACGGACCGGTTCCTCGATGCGGACATCAAGAAGAAGATCGCGCTCTTCTGCGACGTCGATCAGGAGGCCGTCATTACGGCCAAGGACGTCTCGACAATCTACGAAGTGCCGCTGGTGCTAGGCGTTGAAGGACTCGACACGATCGTCTTGAAGCACCTCGGCCTGCCGGAAAACGAACGGCATATGGAATCGTGGGAAGCGCTGGTCGAGCGCATCAAGAACCCCAAGGATCGCGTCACGATCCATGTCGTCGGCAAATACGTCGGCTACGAGGACTCTTACAAGAGCCTGAATGAAGCGCTATTTCATGGTGGGTTTCAGCATCGCTTGAAAGTGGACATCAAGTGGGTCGAAGCCGAAGCCCTCGAGCAGCCGGACGGCGCGCAGCTGCTCGACGGTGCCGATGGCATTCTTGTTCCCGGAGGTTTCGGCACGCGCGGCACCCGGGGCATGATGAAGGCAGCGGAGTATGCCCGCGAGAAGCGGATCCCCTACTTCGGCATCTGCTACGGCTTTCAATGGGCCGCCGTCGAGTACGCCCGCGGCGTGTGCGGTCTCTCGGAGGCCGATTCCACCGAGTGCTCGCCCGACACGCCGCACAAGCTCATTTACAAGTTGCGCGATCTGCTGGGCGTCGATGACCTTGGTGGCACGATGAGGCTGGGGCAATACGAGTGCCTGCTGACACCGGGCTCGCGCGCCGCGGAAATCTACGGTGCCACGACGATTCATGAGCGCCATCGACATCGCTATGAGTTCAACTGCCTTTACGAGCAGACGGTCACCGACAAGGGTCTGCGGATTTCCGGCCGCTCGCCCGACGGCAAGTTCGTCGAGATGATCGAATTGCCAGGGCATCCCTGGTATGTCGCCGTGCAATTCCACCCCGAATTCAAGTCGAAGCCGCTGCATCCGCACCCCCTTTTCGCGAGCTTCATCGAGGCGAGCCATCGGCACAAGCTGCAGACTCCACATGCCGAACGGCCGGCAGAGGCCGGCATCGCCTGATGCTCGACGTCAAGCGTGTGGCAGCCGGATCCGTCGCACTGGGCGGAGGCCAGCCACTCGTGCTCATCTCGGGGCCTTGCGTCATCGAAAGCGAGGCGCATGCGACGATGCTTGCCGAGTCGCTGGCGGCCATCGCGCAGCGCTGTGGTATCCCCTTCATCTTCAAGGCGTCGTACGACAAGGCGAACCGGACATCGTTGAAGTCGTTCCGAGGCCCCGGGCTAACCGCCGGTCTGAAGACCCTCGCGGCGATCAAGAAACGCGTCGGCGTGCCCATCCTGACCGATGTTCACGAGGCCGACCAGGTGGCCGCCGTCGCGGAGGTGGCCGATGTGCTGCAGATTCCGGCCTTCCTCTCGCGTCAGACTGACCTGATCGTCGCGGCGGCGAAGACTGGCAGGGTGATCAATCTGAAGAAGGGTCAATTTCTCGCGCCAAACGACATGAAGCACGCCATCGAGAAGGTGACGGCGTCGGGCAATTCGCAGGTGTTTGTGACCGAACGGGGCTACAGCTTCGGCTACAACAACCTCGTGGTCGATATGCGGGCGTTCCCGATGTTGCGTAAACTCGGCTGGCCTGTGGTTTATGATGCGACCCACAGTCTCCAGTTGCCCGGGGGTGGTGACGGCGTGACCGCGGGCCAGGCGGAATACATCGAGCCGCTGGCGGCCGCGGCGGTAGCGGCCGGTATCGACGGACTGTTCGTCGAAGTTCACGAGAATCCACCCGCGGCAAAAAGCGACGCGCAGAATGCGCTCGCGCTCGACCGTGTCGAGCCCCTGCTTCGACGTCTAATGCAGTTGAACAGCGTGAGATGACGCAGACCAAGACCACAACCGACCGATCGCTGGCGAAGAAGGTCCTCCAGACCGAGGCCGACGCGATTGTCGCGCTCATCGATCGACTTGACGCAAACTTCGACCGCGCGGTGAGGATGCTGTACGAATGCCAGGGGCGCGTCATCGTCACCGGCATGGGGAAGTCGGGCATTGTCTGCCGGAAGATCGCGGCGACGCTGGCGAGCACTGGGACCGCGGCATTCTTCCTTCACCCCGCTGAAGCGACCCACGGAGATCTCGGAGTCATCCAGAGCAACGATGTGCTGCTGGCCCTCTCGAACAGCGGCGAAACGCAGGAAGTCCTGCGCCTCCTGGAGGCCATCAGGCGCATTGGCGCCCGGATTGTCGCGATTACGGGGAACCCGGCATCAACGCTCGCACAGGCGGCCGACATTTCCCTCGACTGCCAGGTTTCCGAAGAGGCGTGTCCCCTGAACCTGGTACCCACGGCCAGTACGGCGGCCGCGCTGGCCATGGGGGATGCGCTCTGTATGACCCTCCTGGTCGAGAAGGGCTTCAGGCAGGAGGATTTCGCAAAGATTCACCCCGGTGGGAAACTCGGAAAAAAACTCATGCGGGTCGATCAGTTGATGCACGGCGGCAGCGACACACCAAAGGTTCGGACCGACACTCCGATGCGCGATGTGATTTACGAAATGTCGAGCAAGCAACTCGGCATGACATGCGTGGTGGATGCGGCCGACCAATTGGTCGGGATCATCACGGACGGCGACCTCCGCCGTTTCATGGTCGAGCATCCGACACTGCTCGAGATGCGCGCGGGCGACGTCATGACCAAGC